>JAQUMQ010000063.1 GCA_028718045.1 Actinomycetota bacterium | reverse complement strand
ATCAATATTGTTTTCAAGCCATTTTCCATATCTGCCATTTTTTATATGTTCCGGATACCAGTTGACGTCTTTATTGGAATCGATTAAGTCTTTCTTTATGTCTGATGTTTTTATATACCAGCTTTTTTTAGCATAATAAATAAGTCTGCTGTCGCACCTCCAGCAATGAGGATATGAGTGCAGCATTTTTTGAATCTTGAATAAAAGATTGCGATCTTTTAGATCATCGACGACAAGGGGATTTGCTTGCGATATTGATAATCCGCCAAACTTTTCAACATCATCCTTGAAATTACCCTCCTCATCAACCATTTGCACCACAGGTAGATCATTTTCCCTGCCGGCATTCATGTCGTCTTCTCCAAAAGCGGGAGCGATATGCACTATACCCGTGCCTTCTTCTGTTGAAACGAAATCCCCGTGTATTACCTTGAATGCATTACCGTTACCATCAGCATAATCATATACGGGTTCGTAATTTTTATTTAAAAGCTCTTCGCCTTTACACTCATTTAAAATAATATGGTTTTTATCCTTAAAAATATTTTTAACCAAATTTTTATTTAAAATTAATTTTTCATTTTCATATTCGACTACTGCGTATTTCTCGTTTCGGTTTACCGCACACGCTACGTTTGAAACAAGCGTCCATGGTGTTGTCGTCCATACTAAAAGATACGTATTTTCTTCACCTCTCAATGGGAATTTAACCATTATAGTGATATCTTCTACATCTTTATAACCTTGAGCTACTTCATGCGAGGATAATGCAGTCCCGCATCTTGGACAATAAGGTACTATTTTGTGTCCTTCATACAACAGTCCCTTATCCCATATCGTTTTTAGAATCCACCATTCGGTCTCTATATAATCATTCTTAAAAGTAAAGTAAGCATTATCCATATCGATCCAGAAAGCGATTCTTTCCGTCATTTTTTTCCATTCATTCTCGTACTTCATAACGCTTTCTTTGCAAAGCTTGTTGAATTTTTCGATTCCTATTTTTTCTATTTCTTTTTTTGAATTTATTCCAAGCTTTTTTTCAACCTCTATTTCAACAGGCAAACCATGAGTATCCCATCCTGCTTTTCTTGCAACGTGATAACCTTTCATGGTTTTATATCTGGGAAATATATCTTTAAAAATCCTGGACAATACATGGTGTACTCCTGGCATGCCGTTTGCAGTAGGAGGACCCTCGTAAAATATGAATTTCATATTATTTTTTGTAGCTTCCAACGTTTTTTTGAAAATATTTTCTTTTTCCCAAAACCTTAGTATGGATTCTTCCAGATCAACAAAATTTACATTGTTTGATACTTTTTTAAACATTATTTTAAAATCCTCATATAAATACAAAAATTAATAAATTAAAAAAATACGTAAAATATTTGCCCCAAAGATTATCTTAATGATTTTATATAATTAAGTATGATTTGTGAAGTAAAATAATGAAATGAACCAATATCGCAATCTATGCAAACTATAAATTGCACATATAGTATTACGTAACTTTTTTATTTGCCGTTTTTTATAAAGGTTAAGCAGCATAAATGTTATGCCTGTCTATTCTTCCTTGCTTGAATTCAATAAATTTTTTAATAAATCGGCAGATTTCACAGATTTTGCTTTGTAGTGGTTGTTGAAGTAAATCAATACTTTTTTTACTTTTTTTGAAGCTTCAGATATCCTGGGAAGCCATTCCGTCAGCTCTTCTTCTTTATACATATAATCGTATCTTTCAAAGGATTCATCATGGTTCCACCAGTTTAAAGCGTTTCTTCCATGAAAGCGAAGATAAAATACTTCACTTGTTACGAAGTTTGTAGCTGGAAGAAGTTTTGGTAGTCTCGGCTCATCGACATTGCAAAAACCTATATTTAACTCCTCAAGAATTTTAAGGGTTTTGTCTTTTATCCAACTAGAATTTCTGAACTCGCATACCATGTTTATTTCCTTGAATTTTTTCTTCAATTTTTCAATGTAACTTATATTGGCATCGCTGAAATAAAAAGAATATGGGAATTGAAACAAAACAACAAGAAAGCTATCCGATTTTACCAAAGTGTCCAACGCATTTAAAAAATTTTTAAATACAGCATCGTCGGCAGTTCTGCTATGAGTCATCGAAGAATGTGCTTTGCAGGAAAATAAAAAATTTTCAGGTGTTTTCCTCAAGATGCTCCCAAAAAAATAAGAATTTGGAAGACTGTAATAAGTTGAATTTATTTCTACGGTATTAAAAAACTTGCTGTAATATTCCAAGTATTGGTTCGCTTTAATGTTGTTGGGATAAAATTCGCCTTCCCAGTCTTTATATGAATATCCGGAAGTTCCTATATAAAATTCAGCCATTTCGAATTGATCAAGCAAGAAATAATAAAATGATTTTTAGATTTTTGTTATTTTTCCAAGATACAGACATTATTTGCTACAAATAAACATCCATGATTTCGATAACCGATACGGTTTCAAAAAAATTCAACAAAATTTTTGTATAAAAAAACGCATATTTTTAAAATATAAACTTACAGAAATGATGAAATCTCATATAATATTCTATCTTTTGACATGGCTCCTACCAGCTTTTTTACCATCTGGCCATCTTTAAATAATAAAAGCGAAGGTATGCTCGTAATGCTGTATTTTATCGCAGTGTCTCTGTTTTCGTCGACATTCAATTTTCCTATTTTTAACACTCCTGCTTTTTCCTCGGCAATCTTTTCAATTTCGGGAGCTACCATTTTGCACGGACCGCACCATACTGCCCAAAAATCAACAAGTACGGGAATATCGGATTTGATAACCTCTGTGTTAAAGTTTGAATCCGTAATTTCCATCACCATAATATACTCCTCCTATAACCGAAACCTTCTTTTATTAAACTTTATATAAACCTTGAAATTATTTTATATCCAAACTAAACCAATTGTAAACAATGAGCTTGATTAACCTTTATCCTCACCCATCAAAACCATCCATGAAATATTGATTAGTCGATATTATCAAAGCAGTTTTTGTAAGTCAAATATTAAACATATTAATTAATCCTTGAATAAATTTTAAACTCAAGTCTTATTTGAGTTAAGAACATGCGTGAATATTTATCGTGAATATTTATTTTATATTAATCTATCTCATAAAAAATCTGGCGCAAATGATACCGGCGAAAATTACTTATTTGCCTAAGTATTCGTATTAAATATTGATAAATAGTATTTTATAATATATAATTTAAATATTTAAATATAATATATTATTGAGAAACGGGAGTTTGTAAATGTATAAATGCTTAAATTGTGGCAACACCGAAAAATTTTTAGGCCATGCGCAGGAAATGGGTGAAGTAATAATATATAAAGAAGACTTTAGCTCTAAAAATCTATACGAATGGATTTACATGGCCTCGAAAAAAAGTTGGAGTTATGATTTAAAAATAAAGAAATGCTTTATTTGCAATTCGGAAAATATTATAGATATTTAAAACTAAAGCTATATATGCAAAACCAATATAATGAATTTATAAATTAATTATGTAAAATTCACTTTTCTTTCTGCTTTTTTATTTGATTGGCAACAAGGCAGCTTGCTTTGAACAAGGATTCGAAAGTCCCTGCATCAGTCCACCATCCCTTGAGGATCGAATATGTCATATTGCCTCTTTTTATGTATTCGTTATTGACATCCGTTATCTCAAGCTCTCCTCTATTTGACGGTTTAAGTTTTTTGGCAATATCGAAAACACTGTTATCGTACATATACAAACCGCAAACCGCAAAATTGGATTTTGGATTTTTGGGTTTTTCTTCAATCGAAATTATTCTTCCATCTTCTATCGCAGCCACTCCAAATCTTTCGGGATCTGAGACTTCCTTTAAAAAAACTTTTGCTCCTTCAGGTTGTTTGATAAAATCATCGACATATTTTTTAACATTGTCTTCCACTATATTATCTCCAAGAATTACAAATACTTTTTCATCTTTTACGAAGTGCTCAGCTAATTTCAAAGCATCCGCAATTCCGCCTTCGCCTTCCTGAAAGGTATAGGAAATATCTTTTAAACCAAATTCTTTTCCGTTTCCAAGAAGCCTTAAAAACTCCCCGGCATGATTTCCTCCGGTTACGATCAAAATATCTGTTATACCTGAATTCACAAGTGTCATTATCGGATAATAAATCATAGGTTTGTCATAAATGTGAAGCAGATGTTTATTGGTAACTTTTGTGCACGGCATTAATCTCGAACCCAGTCCTCCTGCCAGTATTACGCCTTTCATCATTATCCTTTCGTAATTTATTTAAAAATTATTGTAAAAATCATGTATCATGCAAAACAATTATAAATATAATTTTTTAAATTAAAATTACTTTCTTACAAAATAAACAATAAAAAATATCAACGATACTAAAACACAGTATACGGCAAAAATATTAAGGTTTCTTTTTTCCGAAAATTTTAATAAAAACTTAACCGCAAATAATCCAGACACATATGCCGCAATAAACCCGGTAACGATAAGACATATCGCATTTGAACCGCTGCTTGCAGTTATTATATATGTTTTAACGCCTTTTATCATCTCGAAAACAAAAGAGCCGAATATTACGGGAATGGAAATCAAAAAAGAAAACTTGACGGCTTCTTCTCTTTTTATTCCAAATATGCGGGCTGAAGAAATGGTTGATCCCGATCGCGATATACCCGGTATTATTGCAACAGCTTGACCGATACCTATAACAAGCGCGGACAGCCAACTTATTTTGTTTGAAGTCTTGTTTGCATTTATATAACTTGTTTCTTTTTTCTTGCCGATCAGTTCGAACAATATAAGTATTATTGCCGTTATTATCAGAAAAAACGCCGCAAATACAGGCTTTAAAAATAATGATTCTATCAAATCATTAAACAAATAACCTACAATTGCAGCAGGAATTGAGGCAATTATAATATACAAAGCCAGTTTAAAATCACTATCAGCTCTGTATTTTTTTACAAAAATTCCGGCAAAAAAGCTTCTAATAATATGCCATACATCTTTATATAAAACAGTAAGCAGCGCTATGAGTGTCGCAAAATGAAGACTTACCGCAAAAAAAATCGAAGGTTCCTCCCAATTAAAAAAATAAGGGAAAATAATAAGATGCCCCGAACTGCTGACGGGGAAAAATTCCGTAAAACCCTGAATTAAACCCAAAATGGCAGATTTAAAAATTTCCAAATCAATTTTCTCCTTTTATATACCGCTAATAGCAATATCTGTTACAAGTATGCTTGGACTTCCTATAAAGCCGCCGGAAGGAAAGAATTTCAAATCGTCGGCAACTGCTTTGATATTTTTACAAAATCTTAATATATCGGTAGCAATAGTTACCTCTTTTACGGGGAAATCAAAGTTGCCATTTTTTATCCATAATCCTTTTGCCCCCACACTTATGTCTCCAGTGATGGGATTTGCGCCAGAATGAAGTCCTATTATATCCGTGACATAAAATCCATTAGAAATATTTTTTAAAATATCTTTAAAACTTGTTTTTAAAGATGCTTCGATGTAAAAATTCGATATACCGACAGATGGAGTTGACTTATATGAGGCTCTTACTGCATTGCCGGTACTTAATGTCTTATCTTTTCTTGCAGTATAGCAATCATAAAGATAGGTATTTAAAATCCCATCTTCAAATACTTGGGTAATTCCCCTGTTTACTCCCTCGGCATCAAATGGTTTTGAACAATACCCTTCCTTCATTATTCCGTCATCAAATATATTTATATTTATATCGAATATCTTTTCGCCGATTTTATTTTTAAATAACGACTTCCCTTTTTGAACACTGTCTGCAGTTAAAGTCGATGCGATAATCCCAAGAAACTGCGATGCAACTAAACTATCCATTAAAACATCTGCAGATTTTGATCTTATTTTTTTCGAATTAAGAAGCATGATAGATTTTTTTACGGCTTCTTTGGCAATTTCTTCGATGTTTAATTTTTTGGGATCTCTTTCATATGAAAAGCTAAAGCCGGTTGAAGTATCCTTTTTTTCTTTGGAAATAACGTTTAGAAACAAAAAACAGCTCGTGTTTTTGTATGACCCCTCAAACCCGTTAGAATTAAGCATGGTAATTTCAGAAAAGTTATCGCTGTAACTTAACGAATCAACTCCCGTAATCCTTTTGTCTGTTCCTTTCGCTATTTTTTCAAGATTTTTTAAAATCTCTATTTTATCTTCTACGGAAACCTTGAAAAAATTCTCGTTGTATAAATGCTTTTCTATCTCTGGTTTTTTAATGTATTTATACTCGCTTATTTTGGGAAGGGCATTTATTTCTTCCTCAACGGTAATTTTTGAATTAAGTATTGCCTTTTCGACGCAGTCCTTTATGGCGTTCTCTTCGAAAGACGTTGAATACGAATACCCTATTTTTTTTTCTTTAAAAACTCTTATGCCTACTCCTTTTGAATCAGAATAAGACATCGATTCAACCTCTTCTTCAAATATTTCAATACCGTTGTCTACCGAATTCGATATATAGATTTCGTACTCGTCAACTTTTTCTTTATCCAAAATCAAAGATATTTTTCTTACCAGATCGATATCTTTTTCTTCTTTTTTTTTCTTAAGTAATTCAGCCATTACTGCCTGTTCCCCCTACCGTTATCGCACTTATTTTTATTGTAGGTTGCCCGACTTCATTTGCAACTGACTGGCCATTTTTTCCGCAAAATCCAGGTGCATAATCGAGATCATCTCCGATTGCTTCTATCCTGTTTAATATTTCCGGTCCATTTCCTATAAGAGTGGCGTTTTTTATAGGATTACAGATTTTTCCATTTTCTATAATATATCCTTCGCTAATCCCAAAAACAAAGTCTCCTGTTGCCGGATCTACTTGTCCCCCGGAAAATTCCTTAGCGTAAACACCCTTTTTTACGGATTCGAGTATCAAGTTTGGTTTATCTTTTCCGGTATTTATAAACGTATTGCTCATCCTTGGAAACGGAATATCCCTGTATGATTGTCTTCTTCCGTTACCGGTTAAAGGTTTGCATAATTTTTTCGAAGATTTTACGTCAAAAAGATAGTTTGTCAAAATTCCATTCTCTATCAAAACATTTCTTTGGGAAGGATAGCCTTCTCCGTCAAATTTATATGACCCCCAATGATACGGAAGCGTTGAATCGTCTATTGCCGTAACAATATCCGAAGCTATTTTCTTTCCCGTTTTATCTTTAAAAACCGAAGCATTTTTTACGATCGAATCTGCTTCAATTCCATGGCCGCAAGCTTCATGAAATATAACTCCCCCAAAACCCGGGCCTATTACGACAGGAAGAATTCCCGAAGGAGCATTTATCGCATCAAGCATGTTGAGTGCTATTAC
>JAQUMQ010000062.1 GCA_028718045.1 Actinomycetota bacterium | reverse complement strand
GTCTGCCTCTATAAATAGTTATAATTCTATTTGCACATTTCATAATTTCTTCAAGTTCAGATGAAATTACAATAATACCAACACCCTTATCCGCAAGTTTTTTCATAAGTTTATAAATTTCAAGCTTGGCTCCGACATCAATTCCTTTTGTAGGTTCATCAAAAATTATTACTTTTGGATTTCCATACATCGAACGGCCTATAATTACTTTTTGCTGATTACCGCCACTTAAAAATTGTATTTCCTTATTGATAGAAGGAGTTTTTATATCATATTCTTTAACAACCTGACCAGCTATCTTTTCTTCTTTTTTACCGGCAAATATAAACTCACCTAATATTTGTTTTAACACAGGTATTGTTATATTTTCCTTTACGCTTAAAATAGAGAAAATACCCTGGCTTCTTCTTTCTTCGGGAAGATAAACTATTCCGTTTTTAACAGAATTACTGATTTTGCCCAGCTTCATTTTTTTTCCATCTATCTTTACCTCTCCTTGCGAAGAAGCAAGATAGCCATAAATAGTTTGGGTTATCTCAGAGCGCCCTGCTCCAACCAAACCGGCAAAACCTAATATTTCACCTTTTTTTAAATTAAAGCTGATATCTGAAAACCTTTCACCCGACAAATGACTCACATCAAGCAAGACTTCTTTCGATACGCTTTCAGGATAAAAAGTCATTGTCAGATCGATATCCCGTCCTGTCATTTGCTTCATTACTTCCTGGATATTTGTATCCTTGATCTCAGAATGTCCGACTTTTTCCCCGTTGCTTAATACAGTTATTTCGTCTCCTATTGTAAAAATCTCTTCGATCTTGTGAGAAACGAAGATAACAGCTTTGTTCTCTTCTTTTAGTTCCCTGATTACCTGAAATAAACGCTCAATATCCTGTAAGCCCAAGCTGGTTGTCGGTTCGTCAAGCATCACTATTTCAGAACCCTGATGAACTATTGCGCGTGCAATTTGTAATAATTGCTGTTCTGATACAGAAATATCATCAACCGTGTCACTGGGTTTTGCAGTTATCTTGAATTTTTTTAAAAAAGGAATTGCTTTATTAAATAGGCTTTTATTATTGACAAATATATTTTTTGAACCTGTTTTTGAAAACGGTAAAAAAAGATTTTCTGCAACAGTCATGGATTTAAAAAGATCTAATTCCTGTGGTACATAAGCAACTTTTTGATACATTCTCTTATCTTTTTGAGCATCTATGCCATTTATTAAGACTGTCCCTTGGTCGGGAATACGCAAACCTGTCAATATTCTTGCTAAAGTACTTTTACCTGCACCGTTTTCACCCATCAGACAGTGCACTTTCCCTCTTTCAAAATCGATACTCACATTTTTAAGAGCAACTACACCAGGATATATTTTTGTAATATTATTAAGCACCAATACTTTTTGGTTATCCATTTTAAAAATCTTTCTTTGTAAGTTTACTGATTTACCTTTCGGAAAATATAACTATAATTTCTTTTTAGAATATATTAATCCTTAATTTTAATAATAAATTACATTTTAATAATTCAAATCATCAAAATTATTTTATAGTATAAACCTACAGAACAAATTCTTTGAAGCTAAAATGGTTATTATAGCCATTTTAGCTTCATTATTGCTTCAGAACTTATAGCTATTGGCAATCACCGATTATCCTGTTGTTGAAAATCTGTCAAGATATTGATCAACATTAGTCTTGTCAATATAAGAAACACCCATATCAACCATCTTAGGAATTGTCACACCTAGAGAATGCATATAGTGAAGCAATACGGAGTAGCTACCCTGCATATCCGGGTAAATATATACAGTTGATTCAAGAGCGCCTTCTTTTACTAAGTCTAAGATTGATGTCATTTCACCAATACCTACGCACTGGATTTCTCCGACTTTTCCAGCTTCTTTAATAGCTTGTCCGACACCTACTGGACCAGCAGCATCACAAACTATGTAACCAGCTAGATCCGGATTAGCAGCTATAGTTGAGGAAGCCTGTTGTCTGGCTGTTTCCATATTGTCATTATCAACGCCGCCGTCAACAACTGTTACGTTAGGATATTCTTCAGCCAATCTTTTTATAAACAAGTCATATCTTTGTTTGTGGCTTGGGGCTGTTGGGAAACCCTGCATAACTGCAACTTTACCTTTTTCTCCGATCAACTTCATAAGTCTGGTTAGTTCAAATTCAACCATATCTACATCTGTTGAGCAAACTGATGTCCAATCGGCAAAAGGACTCAGGTCGAATAAAGTTATCAAGATACCCTGTGCCTTAATTTCTTCGAAAATCTGTGCACTGCCATCTACATCAAGAGGATCTATTATGATACCATCAACCTGAGTAGCTGCTGCTTGCTGAAGTATGGTGTTCTGTTCAGCAACGTCTGCTATTGCAGGAGCTATATAGTTTACAGTTACCTTTGTGGTGGTATTTTCAGAAAGAGTTTTCGCCATTTCCTGAGCACCTATATTAACAATGTCAAACCACGGATGTACAACTTTAGGAACAAGTGCAATTGTTAATTCTTTTCCAGCTGCTGTTGTTGTTTCATTACCTGCAGCTGTCGTTTCCGATGCTACTGCTGTTGTTTCATTACCTGCAGCTGTTGTTTCCGATGCTGCGGCTGTTGTATTTGAGCTACAACCAACGCCAGCAAATATCATAGTAGCTGTTATACATACAATTGCTAAAGCTATTACTATTTTTTTCATTTTTGTCCTTCTATTAAGGTATTTTTAATAATTAAAAAACACTGGGTGATTATAAACTTAAAAGCAAAACTCACCTCCCTATGCTTTCCCACACCATTTGTCTTTTTATAATATTAAAAATAATATATAGATAATTAATTATATGCAATAACGCACTAAGTATCAGAAAAAAAAATAAATAACAACTACAGCGTTGACTCTACATAAAAACTAAACACCGCACCATTCCATAAATCTTCCTCATATTCAATAAGATCAAAGTTTTCCGCATAAAGTGTTCCCTCTATCCAGATAACAGGATCTAATTTTTTACAATTAAGTAATTTAGCATTTTGTTCATCCAAAAATGTTAACTTTAAAATTTGTTTCGAATGGGTAATTTTTATACCGAAAGACTCATATATTTCATATAGCGATCCGCCGACATCCAGGTTTTCTATACCGGGGCAATACTTAACATTTATATACCTGGTATCTATCAATAAAGGTATTCCGTCACCATATTTTAATCTTTTAATTTTTAATATCTTATCACCTTCCGAAAGATTTAATATTTTATGATATTCGGTGTAATCGCTTATTATAGTTTTTTCGATTAATTTTGAAGAAGGTACTATTGACTGCCTCCTCATATTCTCTGAGAAGCTTATGACTTTTTTCAGGCTTCTTAAGATTTTAGTTTGGAGAACAAAAGACCCTTTGCCTTGGATGCTTTCAATAAAGCTTTCTTTTCTTAGCATATCTATAGATTTTCTTGCAGTAGTAGAAGAGACATCATACTTTGCCATAATATCCCTTTCCGAAAGTATTTTTTCTCCAGATTTAAGGATGCCGGATTTGATCTCTTTCTTTATATCTTCAGCTATTATTACATACTTAGGAATATATTTATTTTCTATAGAATTATATATATTCATACGGTTAGTGCGTTAACATATATTTACAATAACATTATTTTATTAAAATTACTAAAAATTAATTAAAATGTCAAGTTGAACCGATAACTTTTTATTGCTATTCAGCAATATCGTCATTTTTATCCCATGAAGCTCGAGTGCCATCATGAAACCAATGTTCAAGAATGTGGAAAATTTATGTACTGGAATCAAGATATGATCCTATAAAAAAACAATGAATATCAAATTCCGCATAAAAGTAGAAAAGGATTTTTTGCCTCCAAAGAATTTTTTCGCTGAAAAAGATGATAGAAAGACCAATTGAGATTGAATGATAAAAACAAGCTTCTGCAGTCGATTCTAAGACAGAACAATTCATCATGAATAAAGAAAATGCATGGCAAAATCAATAACAGAAAGTGAGGAACATTATAACATTTAAAATATATTATTTTTTAAATTAAGTTGGGTACTTTTCGATTGAAATATGGGTGGAATTTTTGATCTAAATAAACAGCTTTTTTATAAATAATTATAAAGTTAAAAGCCATTTCCATAAAGGTATAAACTTAATTTTTTTTCCGTAAATTATTTCTTCAATTTCTTTATCCCAGGTAATAATCAATAAATTACTGCAATTTAAATCCTTACCCGCTTCAATCAAGGCTCCGCATTCCCTTTCTTTTGTTTTTATTTCATCTATCCTATAGCAAACCTGTATTAACTGTTCAATTCCAATTCCCTTCTTTAATAAAAAGTCAATTTCCTTATTATTTTTTGTTTTATAGAAAAAAACATCCCTGTCTTGTTTGTATCCTCTTCTTAAGATCTCAACAAATACAAGGTTTTCCATAATCTTTCCAAAGTCCTGGGAAAGTCGCTGCAGCACTTGTGAACAAAAACCACTGTCTATAAGATAAATTTTTTTTGGAGTTTTTATTTGTTCTTTCATTTTGAAAGAAAATCTGTTTAAAACAAAAACTAAAAAAGCTTCCTCTAAATAACCCAGATAATTTTGCAATGTTACCGTGCTGTTGAATTCTAAAATATTTTTGAGCTTTGAAAAACTAAATTCAGAGGAAAAGTTGTTGTTTAAGTAATTGTTTAAGTCATAAATTTTTTGCGAGAATCTTACATTATATCTTTTTACAACATCCTTGAACAAAATAGAATTAGATAGAGTTTCAAGATAAATTTTTGCTTCAAGATCTTTAACTACTACCTCCGGGAAGCCACCAATCCTTATATATTCATTCAAGTTGTTTAAAATCCTGCCCTGGATTTCCGGAACATTAATTTCTTCTTTTTTTATTTCTAATCCTTTAGCGCTTAAGAATTCCTTAAAACTAAAAGGAAATATTTCTATAGGAATATATCTGCCAGTTAAAACTGTCCCCAATTCTTTGCTTAGAAGTTTGGCATTTGAACCTGTTAATACTAAATTGTAACCTCTTCTCTGAAGCTTATTTACAAAAATTTCCCAATTTTTTAAATTTTGAATTTCATCAAAAAATAAATATTTATTCTCGGAATATACTTCAAATATTGCTTTTACAATCTCATCATAATTTTTAACTTTCAATAAATTTTCATCATCAAAATTCAAATACGCAAAATTTTTTTCTTTTAAAAGCAAAAAAGCAGCAACAGACTTACCTGTTCTTCTTGGGCCTGTTATTACTTTTATTAAATCACTTTCAACAAATTTTTTAACAGAGTTTAGTTTTTCACGAAAAATATATTTCTTCGAAACCAAGCTCTCTTTTTCTAATTTATGTTGATAAACTATATTTTTTATCATTATAATTATTTATAGTGAATATAAATATTAAATTTTGTTCAGTACAATAATTTTAATATACAATATAATGTTAATCAAATAAATTTTTATCTCCTTTGGAAATGAGGGGAGCATTCAAAGAGGAAATAAAAAAACAATTGAAACGATACTTAATATCATTCTATTATAATCACATAATAATCTGTGATTGTTTTTTTATTCCTGAAAATATGGTTTAAAGATTGCTATCGCGGAAAATCAGGTTTACGCGCACAAACGGCTGACATGATTTATCAGTGAAAACTTACAGCTTTCGAAGTGCTCCCCCTGATTATCAGCTTTGTATTAAAATATTTTGTCTGTCTGGGTATGTTTTTGTTCTTGATCCTATTCAGCAAAAGCCTCATAGCTGCCTTTCCAATCAAATATCTTTCAAGTTCTATGGTAGTCAACGCGGGAGAAACGATTTCTGACAGAATTATATTATCGAGCCCTATTATCGAAACTTGATCAGGTATTTTGATCCCGTCTGCTTGCAGAGTCTTCATCAATCCGATAGCTGTTAAATCATTAGAGCAAACTACGGCGGTTGGCATATCTTTTTCAACTTCCTTTGCAGCATTAATGCCTCCGTCTATCTTATGATTGCCCTCTATTATTTTGTAAGATATTCTCTCGTCTTTATGATATTCGGCTATGCTTGCAAAATTACTTTCCCTTATATTGGCAGTCTTTAAATCTTTTGGACCGCTTACGAAATAAATTTTTTTATGACCAAGCGATACGAGATGTTCGATAGATTCTTTTATTCCTGATTCGAAATCAAAATATATGCTGTCTGCGTTGATTTTATTTTCGTTCCAGTCGACAAGCACAAACGGGATAACTGTTTTGGTAAGTTCCTCAAACAAAAACTTATCAGCCTGGCTGGAGGCAATGATAATACCGTCGACTTTTTTTCCGATGAGAGCACTGATGGATTTTTCCCCCTTGCCAACATCATAATCGGTATTGCATAAAAAAATACTGTAATCGTTTCTAACCGCAAGCTCTTCAACACCTTGTACGATTTCCGGATAAAATGGATTTTTGATATCGGAAATAACCAATCCTATAGTATGAGTAATACCTGTAGCAAGACTTCTTGCAAGAAGATTTTGCTTATAATTCAGCTTCTGCATCGCTTCAAGTACTTTATCTCTGGTTTCCGGCGAAACAAAACGGGTTTCGTTTATAACATGGGAAACGGTTGTCGAAGAAACTTTTGCAATTTTTGCGATATCATTGTAATTTACCATTTTTTAACAATTAAAATCATTTTAATTAAATAATCGGATATTTTTATTTAAGCACTTGCTTAATTCTAACAAAATTTTATTCAAAGATAAACAATACTTATTCAAGCATACCTTTCGTGCGGAAAATACATATCAAATCCAAAAAAATATGCGTATCTGATTATTAATTAATGTCATTGTTTTTTAAATTTCAAATAAAGCTTACCTGATATCGCACAAATCACATATATTAAAATTCAATAAAATATCAAAACTTAATGAAATAAATTCCCGTACATCGTTACTACAAGAACTGCCGTCTCGATCGATACGACACTTATAAGTTTTATAAGAATATTCATCGAAGGTCCTGCGGTATCCTTCAAAGGATCTCCTACGGTGTCACCGACAACTGATGCGGCATGTTCCGGAGTGCCGCTTCCTCCTTCTTCCTCGATTTTCTTTTTTGCATTATCCATCGCTCCGCCTGCATTTGCCATAAATATAGCTTGGGCAAATCCAGAAAGAAGGGTTCCTATTATAAGCGCAACGACTCCGCCAGGTCCAAGCAGTAAGCCTACGATTACAGGTATCGCAAATATAAGGATACCCGGAATGATTATGCCACGCTGGGCAGCTTTCGTTACTATTGTAATAAAAGCTTTCGGATCTCCTTTTGATTTACCGCTTAAAACCTCTTTTATTTGTTTTCTTGCCTCT
>JAQUMQ010000061.1 GCA_028718045.1 Actinomycetota bacterium | reverse complement strand
AGCAGCAATGAAAAAAATCAAAAATATAAAACATAATATTATAAAAATAATATCGGTAATATCATTCATACTTGTTTTTATCAGCATAAATGCCTTTACCAAAATGCCGGAAGCTAAAAACGAAACCGTATATGTAAACTTAAATTACGACGGAAGCGTAAAGGAAGAAAAAATGGTGAATTGGCTTTATATAACGGCTTCATCCGAAAACGATAGCGAATTTATCGATTATGGAAAGTACTCGGAAATCAAGAATATGAATAACGGTGAAAAGCCCAAAGTAGATGGCAGTAAAGTAATCTGGCCTTATAATGCTTTTAAATCAGGAAGCTTGTTTTATGAAGGTACGACAAAAAAAGCATTGCCTATCGACGTAAGCATAAAATACTTTCTTGAAGGAAAGGAAATCAAAGGCGAACAGCTTGCCGGAAAATCCGGAAACATCAAAATTGAAATCAAGATAAAAAACAACCTAAAGCAAAACAAAGTAATTTCCTATACGGATTACCATGGCAAAGACAAACCTGTCGAGGAAGATTATTATGTACCTTTGATGGTTCAGGTAAGCCTAAAAGCAGATATAACAAAATTTTCAAAAATAACAGCAGATAGCTCTATGAATGTCCTTACAGGAAAAGACCTGAATATATCTTTTGCGGATTTTCCTTTCCCCGAATCAAATTTCATTATCGAAATGTATGGAAAAGACATCGAACTGAATCCTATAAATATCGTAGTCATTCCAAGCAAAATACCTGTTACGACCGATTTAGAGGAAACGGAAAAGAATTTATATGAATTCGATGATGGCTTGATAGAGATGGAGGACGGCTGTGACGATATAGTCAACGGCAACAATAAATTAAATAATGGCTTAACCGATCTAAAGAACGGAAGCGGCGAACTTGTCAATGCAATATCCGATATAAACAGCGGATTGGGTACTTTAAAAAACAGCAGTGAAGATATGACCAGAGGGCTTTTTGATATCAATTCTGCTTTGAATGATTTTAAAAATAAAAGCGGCGAACTTGTCAGCGCCGTAAACCAGCTTTCATCAAACATAGTCAGCATAAAAAACGGCTTAGATCAATCGGCAAGCGGTGCATCGACTTTGTCGGCTAACACAGCCGCTCTTGCTGCAGGCATGGGAGATCTAAAGAATAATCACGGCAGCCTCGTAGCTATTGCGGAATCTTTGGTATCTTCCGATCCGACAAATGTTACATATCAGCAATTACTTGCAATAGCAAACGGCGAAATGGATGCCATGAATTCAATGCACGGAGGAATGCAAGCAATCAGCGATGGAATGGGTAACCTTTCCGGTGGACTAAGTTCTCTTGCGGGTGGCATTACTCAATACGGTAACGGAGTAAGCCAGCTGTCTTCAAGCATGGCTGCCTTGCCATCAGGTCTCGATCAGCTAATCGAAGGATATGACCAGTTAATTTCGGGGTGGAGCCGATACAGCGGTGGAGTTAGCGAAATCCATGAAGGCACAGACAAACTATATACCGAAACCCAAACATTACCCGATGATATAGGAAAGATAATAGACGGAAATATAAAGATAAGAAACGGTATCAAAAAATTAAAAAACGAGGGTATATCTGAAATAAGAAGTAAAATCATCGAAAATATCGATAAAGTAAAGTCAGGAACAGCATTAACCGATGAAATTAATTCATTATATAAAAATTATAACTCTTTTATGGATAATGATAATAACCTAAATTCCCAGGTTCAATTCATAATGCAAACGGATGAAATCAAACAAGAGAAAACCGGCAACAATAACCTGCAGGAAGAAATAAAGAAAGAAAGTTTTTGGGACCGTTTCATTAACTTATTCAAAAAAGAATAAATTAAAAAACCTATATAATCCGAACATCAATTCAATATTTACCAAGCTATTTCAATAATATCATTGACTGCTAAGAACAATTATATATAATAGTATTAGCCAAGTTAGCTGATTTAGCTGATTTATTTTTAAAACTAATAATATTGCTCATAAGTTGCTTGTGAAAAGAGAAAATCATTGATTGTAAATTCAACAGACTTAAAAAATAATTTAGGGAAATATCTGAGAGAATGCACAAAAGAAGAAATCGTAATTTCAAACTACGGCAGAAAGATTGCAAAACTTTGTCCGTTCAAGGAAGCTTCGAATAATACAATCAGACTCGACGGTGCATTTTTAATCAGCGAAGAAGCGGCAGCTCTTAATTACAAACCAAAAAAAATTTCATATGAAGAATTCCTTAAATTAACAAAAAACAACGAGGACAGGTATGAGTATATAGATGGGGAACTTTATCAAATGATTTCCCCAAAAACCAATCATCAAAAAGCACTCGGGGAACTTTATATGCTTTTTTACAACTGGTTTAAAGGAAAAAAGTGCCAGCCGATGCTTTCACCATATGATATAACACTTAAGAGAAATCCCGATAACATCAATGTAGTGGAACCGGATCTTATGGTAATCTGCGATCTTGAGGAAAAACTCAATAAAAAAGGCTATTATATGGGTGCCCCTTCACTGGTTGTCGAAATCTTATCGGAATTTGCCATAAAAAGAGATGCCGTAAAAAAACTTGATCTATACATGTCTACAGGCGTAAAAGAATACTGGATAGTAAATCCTATGAATAAGGAGATTACGATATACCTTTTTGAAAAAAATGATATAAGCCAGAACAAAACTTATAAAAATAAGGAGACCGCAAATTCCTACATTTTTGACGGATTAAAAGTAAAGCTTAAAGATGTTTTCAGATAATTCCGTTAAGCCAGCCAGACATAGGACTTCGGCCTACCGGAAATTTTGCCAGATATCGGCTCAGGTAAAGAACTTTATCGTTGTTGTTATATTGATTTTTGAGAAATAACTATTATTTCCAGTAACAGAAAAATCCACAAAACCACTAATTACAACTTCAATAAGTTGTTAACCATCTAAATAAAAAATGCTTTCCCTTACAGGGAAGAATCTGATGTTAATCATCTTCCCTATAAACTAGATAAGGATGGACTATGATAGCCCATCCTTATCTAGTTCAAAAAAATCAACAACAATCATATATTTATTATATTAAAAGCTATTTAGCAGCTTTGGTTGTTGTGGTGCTCTCATCAACAGGAGCTTCCGTTGTGCTTGAAGAATCCGAAGAATCCGTGCTTTCTACCGTGGTAGTGGTTTCGTCAGAAGTTGATTCAGTGGTTGTTTCTTCAACTGTAGTCTCTGTTTCTGAAGATTCGGTTGTTTCCGCAGTTGTTTCGGTTATAGTTGCGCTTGTATCTGTTGCAACTGCTTTCTTACAACCGGTAAATGCAAAGGACATCGCAAACACCAATACAAGTGACAAGGATAAAACTGCAAGAAACTTTTTAGATTTAATCATATATTTCACCTCTCATTCTTTATAAAATTTGTAGCTAAAATACCGGTTAATAAATAATTAAAAATTTAAAAATAAAACACTTAATGGATTATTTAATTAAACTTTTAATTAATTTCTGATTATATTTTAACCACAAGTTACTTATTATAGTAATATGAAGCAATAAGGCAAGAAAAATTTAAAATTTTAAAAAACGTTGAATTTATATTATATCACAATACTGCTTTATGATATTGATGCAATGCTATATGATAAGATAAAATATTTCAGCCGTGAGCTGAAATCCTCGGGATTTTAAGTTGCGTTAAAAAACCATATTTTTTAAAATTCATATTGGAACTCTTTTATATTAAAGCCCTTATATTACCGGTAGCTCATTCGCCAATTCATTCGCCAATAATTTTAACCAATACTCTTTTTTTACGTTTGCCGTCGAATTCTCCATAAAATATCTGTTCCCATGGTCCAAAGTCCAATCTTCCGTCCGTTATTGCAACCGCTACTTCTCTTCCCATTATCTGGCGTTTCATATGTGCATCCGCATTGTCCTCATAACCGTTATGCATATACTGATTATGAGGCTTTTCGGGTGCAAGTTTTTCAAGCCATTTCTCGAAATCCTGATGTAATCCGCTTTCATCATCATTAATAAATACACTAGACGTGATATGCATCGCATTACACAGAAGCAAGCCCTCCTTGATTTTACTTTCTTCAAGGCATTTTTCTATTTCCCTGGTTATATTTATAAATTCTCTTCTTTTGTTAGTTTCAAACCATAATTCTTTTCTATAACTCTTCATTTTCATAACCTTCCTTTCATCCAATGCATAAAACATATAAAAAAACTTTAATCAAATTTATTTTATCTTGTAAAGATATTTATGTGTTATCATGAATCTTATCCAAATAAAAACTTTTCAATTTTAAAAACAACGGCATCTATTAAAAATCATATAAGCGGTTACCCATGGTCTTTCAAATAACTAAAATAATCGATAGGTGTCCGATGCCGTTATCTTGTTCCTCATATACTTCTATTATACCATTAAGTAATCTTTAAAATTTTCAACGAAGTACTTTTTACCCTTTTTAATTACCTTAAATCCCTCCGCTTCCAAATAAAACTTCTGCTGTTCTATTCCGCCGGGGTACTTTTCATTTAGCGAACCATCCGATTTAAGAGTTCTCCAATACGGAACGCCCTCACTTTCGCCGCTTGCCTTGATTTCCTCAGATGCATTTGCCGAAATCCAGACAAAAATTCCGGTTGTCAGCGGGCAACTTATTGTCGTACCATGTTTTTCCGCAAGCAATCGCCTTATTTCGCTAATCGTAATCAATTTGCCTTTGGGTGTATTTTTCATAGTTTCATAAACTTCCAAAGGTGAGGGAATAACAAATGTCCCAGTTCCCCATCTATGTGACATTTTCTCATCGATGACCTGGACTTTTGGCAAACCATTTGAGTTATATAGTTTTTCCTTCCATGTTTTTTTAGAAGCCATGGATAATCCTCGCAATCTTATGTTTTATTTTGTTATTTTATTAAATTTCTCTATTCCAGCTAAGGTAAGAGCCATTCAAACATTTTACGTTTCCAAAGCCGTTATTTTTTAAAATCTTATATCCAAGATAAGCTCTGTAGCCTGTCTTGCAATAAACTATGGTAAGTTTTGCTTTGTCTATTTTATCGATATTTTCACGAAGATCATTTATCGGGATTAAACTAGCTCCTTCTATATGGCCTGCTTCAAATTCTTTATTGGATCTTACGTCCAAAATGCAAATATCATCTTTAGAAATACCGTCAATATAATTTTCGATACCGCTGTTATCGTATCTGACGGATACATTATCTTTATTTAAAATATATCTTAAGTCTTCACAATCGATGAATTCAACTTCATCATCAAATAAGTTTTCTCCGATCATTCCAATAAGATTAACGGAATCCTTTGCCGCCCCGAATTCTGGTTGATAAGCAAAATCAAAATATGCAAGGTCAACAATATTTAATTTCTCTCTTACCGCCATAGAAACGATATCTGTTTTTTTATCCACGCCATCCTTACCAGTTGCTTCAAAGCCAAGTATCTGTCCATTTTCTTTATTGTAAATGACAACCATATGTATCATGCTTGCATCCGGATAATATCCGGCATGAGAAAGAAAGTGCGTTTCTATTTTACCGGCAGCATCAGCATATATTTTTTTTGCTTCTTTAAAGCTCAATCCCGTTTTTGCAATGGCAATATCCATGATTTTTATTATCGAGGTTGCTATGCTCCCCGGATATTTTTTATATTTTGATTCATTATCCTTTTTCGGATAGCTTATACGATCGTCTTTACCGATAATATCAGCCATGATGTTATGTGCGGCAATTCTTCCCTGCTTGCTCGCAATCGAAGCCAGATAAAAATTTTTCTTGTTTCCCGAAATCATATCCGTGCATTCAACACAATCACCTGCCGCATAAATAGACGAAACGTTGGTACGCATAAAATCGTCGACCATTATTCCACCTTTTTCTCCGATTTTGATACCTGCTTCTTTCGCAACGGTATTTTCGGGTTTCACGCCGATACCCATAAAAAGCATATCTGTTTCAATATGCTTGCCGCTTGCCGTATGAACTTTTTTTATATTACTTTCGTTATCTTTTTCAAAATAAGAGACTTCTTCTTCTTTTAAAACAAAAATGCCTTGACCTTTTAAATAGTTCTCAACATAATCGGTAATTTCCATGTCAAAAGAAGGAAGCAACTGATTTGTTTTTTCTAAAATTACCACGCTTAATTCTTTGCTTGAAAAAGCTTCCAGCATTTCAAGCCCTACAAATCCGCCTCCGACTATAAGTATGTTGGTTCTTATTTCATTTGAATTTTTTATTAATTCTTTGCTTATGTTTTTAAAAGAGGTTATTTTTGATCCATCAATTCTTAAGGCATCCGGAGTGACCTGCCTATCTATGAATCTGCGCAATTTAACGGCATCGTCAATCGTCTTTAAAGATGTCATATTATTGGCACTATCGCTACCTTTTACGTCAAGATTTATAATTGATGCTCCTGTTGTAATAAGCAGCATATCATAATCATCCTTGATTTCTTCCGCAGTTTTTAAATTTTTAACAATGACAGCTTTTTCTTCGGGTATTATTTTTACTACTTTGTGCATATTTTTTACATTAACATTAAACCTATCGCTAAAAGATTCAACGGTACTTACGAGCAGCTTATTTAAGTCTTGGATCTTGCCGGATACATAATATGGCAATCCGCACGTTGCATAAGATATATACTTATATTTTTCATATAAAGTAATGGCAGTGTCTTCGCTCATCCTCCTTAGTTTTGCGGCTGCGGAAGTGCCGGCAGCTACCCCGCCAATTATTATTATTTTTTTATTTTTATTCATTCATGATCTCCCTTGACTGCTTCTTATATATTGTTAATTTTAATAAAATTTCTCCGAATTTGTAATATCATTCGATTCATGTTTTTTATTAACATAAACTTAAAATATTTAAAGCTTCTGATAAGCAATCTTGGATTATCTGAAATAAAAATTTAACTATTATATCTGCTCTCGGCATTTTCATTGCCTTGGTCCTTTTTAAAAAAACATAGGTCTGGGTGGAGGTGTCAACCAGACCTATGTAATCTAAATATAAATTTTGGTCAATATTATGTACTAACTTTGATTCATAATTTTAAAAATTTTACTTTTTTGCTATATCTAAATACTGTATGTATCGATATTTTTATCATCCCATAGGCAAAACCTCCTTAATCCAAATCATAATATCGATATTTATATCAACCCCTCCATTATGCTGCTTTTATTTTAAAGATCATTTAATATCTGAGGTGCAATTTGTCAAAAATATTTATTAAAAACATTCGTTAAAAACAATTATTTCTATAAAGTTATTATCGCAGACAGATGTGAAGAAAATTTAAAGAAATTGTAAATTCTTTGTAAAATATCATATCTTGAAAACAACTGGGGATGTCATCGAATAAGATATCTTTATATAATCCTGTCGATTATATAAAATACATTGCGAAATGCAGTAACCACAAAACAAGCGACTTTTCATTGCAAAGCCATATCAGCCACTTTTATTCCTGACACCTTTTACCTGTATTCTCAAAATAAACGTGTTCAGCTTCCCTTCAGACCTGAAATCAAGTCTTGCGTTAAGATAATGCGCGATCTTATGTG
>JAQUMQ010000060.1 GCA_028718045.1 Actinomycetota bacterium | reverse complement strand
TATCGATGTAACGGTATATATGGTAAGAGTAAGCTATAATCAAAAACCATATAGAAAAATTATGATGAAAATGTATGGCGGTAAGGTTCATGCTTCACCGTCTGATTTGACAGATGCAGGCAAGGCGATGTTGGCTCAGGATCCAAATTCACCTGGAAGTCTGGGGCTTGCTATAAGCGAAGCAGTCGAAGAAGCAGTCAAAAGCGGAGGAGAAGCAAAATACAGCTTGGGTAGTGTTTTAAATCATGTCATCCTTCACCAGACAATCGTTGGACTTGAAACGAAGAAACAGTTTGAAAAAATGGGAATAACCCCCGACATTTTAATTGCTTGCGTTGGCGGCGGAAGCAATTTTGGAGGTTTTACGTTTCCGTTTATTCCTGACAAGTTAAAAGGCAAAAATATCAGAATGATTGCCGTCGAACCCACGTCTTGCCCAACATTAACCAAAGGAGAGTATATATTTGATTACGGCGATACGGCAAAAATGGCTCCCATAGTTAAGATGTATACTCTTGGCCATGATTTTATTCCGCCGTCGATACATGCGGGAGGTTTGAGGTATCACGGAATGTCTCCTCAAGTAAGCATGCTATATAACGAAGGTTTAATCGAAGCTGTTGCTTATCCGCAAAACGCATGTTTTGAAGCTGCAATCATGTTTGCGAAAGCAGAAGGCATAATTCCCGCACCTGAATCAAGTCATGCCATAAAATGTGTCATAGATGAAGCGTTGCAATGCAAAAAAACCGGAGAGAAGAAAGTTATTGCGTTTAATTTAAGCGGACACGGGCATTTTGATATGTCGGCATATGATGCGTATATGGATGGAAAGCTTATAGATTATGAATATCCTGAAGAAATGATTAAAAAATCTTTGGAAAAAGTACCTAAAGTAAATATATAGTTTCATGTTAAAAAGAATTTTATTTTAAAAGATGTATAAGATGTAATTGAAATCTGCAATTAAAACGAAATCGGTATTCCGAAGAATTAAGGAGTTGTAATTTATCACAAAAACAAAGCAAGGCAAGCTGTTCCTTAATGTTTGTGTATGAGCTTTAAGTCATTTCGAATATTTAAAGGGGTTGATTTATTTTTTATTTAAGAATCGATCCCTTTAATTTTTTTTATCGTTTTGTTTGAATTAAATTGTCAAAGAGTAAAAGCGTAAACCTGCCTTGTCAACCAAACACATGATCAAACCCATCCCTAAATGCTTATACATGCAAGTCAAATGGTAAGTTCAAAGAGAAAAAGTATTGACAATAAACAATAGTACTGATAGATTTCTTTGAAATAAATAAACGTAGTTACGTTTAAATGATTTTATACGGATATTGTAATTTTTGATAAGATATTGACAGTTCAGACTGCAGGTTGAAAAATTCTTAAAAAACTCGATTACTTTAAAAAATATACGGATTTGAGATACCAAATAAAA
Organism: Actinomycetota bacterium; assembly: GCA_028718045.1. Classification (GTDB taxonomy): domain Bacteria; phylum Actinomycetota; class Humimicrobiia; order Humimicrobiales; family Humimicrobiaceae; genus JAMDDL01. The sequence continues at coordinate 6,350 of JAQUMQ010000060.1, read as the reverse complement.
TAACAGGATGCCGAAGATGTTGCTCGTAGCTTATATTGAAATTAATGTTTTTGCGCTTATAATTTTATTGTTAATATTTTTGAATATTCGCAATCGTTCAAAAACTTACACATTTGATCAGAAACTTTTCCTGACATTATTAAGCGCCAATGCTTTATTGCTGGTAATCGATACATTTACATGGATTCTGGATGGCAAACCGGGATTTGTGGTTAGAAATTTCAACTTATCGATAACATCTTTATATTATATTTTAAATCCCTTGCCATGCATGTTATGGTCGTTTTATGCGGACTATAAGATATACAGAGATGAAAACCGATATAAAAATAAATTGATACCGTTGTATATGCCCATGATTATAATCACAATACTGACCATCTTGAGTTTTTTCAATGACGGCATGTTTTATATTGACGGCAATAATATATATCACAGGGGAAAGTTATTTTATATGTTACCTGCCGTGACATATTTTTATTTTGTTTATACATCCACACAGCTGGTAATAAAAAGAAAAATGATCAGAAAAAATGATTATACCCCTCTTATCGTATTTGCGATACCGCCTTTCATAAGCGGGTTAATCCAGTCCATATTTTATGGAATATCGCTGCTATGGATATCTACCACAATATCGTCGCTTATCGTATTTATGAATATACAAAATGATCAGCTCAATACAGATTATCTTACCGGATTGTACAATCGCAGGCAATTGGATAAATATTTGGCAGAGTACGTTAAAGATAGCACCAGAAAGAATAATCTTGGAGGGATAATGATAGATGTAAATTCTTTCAAAATGATAAATGATGTTTATGGGCATATTGTCGGAGATCAGGCATTGGAATATACCGGGAAAATACTAAAGAAGAGCATCAGGAAAGACGACTTCATTGCCAGATACGGAGGAGATGAATTTGCCGTCATCATTAAAATAGAGAAGAAATGGGATCTGATAAATACGGTAAAAAGGATAAAAGATAATATAGCAAAGTTCAATGCTCAGAAAATAACCCCTTATAAAATTGACCTTAGCATAGGATATGATATTTTCGATTTAAAATCCGGTATGACGATCAAACAGTTTCTCAAAAACATCGATAACTCGATGTATAAAGATAAGAGAAGAAAAGTGATGCAATATAGAATTAAGGAACCGGTATCGTAAAATAAAACCGACTTACAATAATCATGCGGATATCCGAGCTTGCATTTGTCGATATTTTAAATTCTAAAGCGCTTACTCTCATGTAATATATGTAATTTTTAAAAAGGTAAGCAATATTGCGCCTTGATTTTTTAAAGCCTGCTGGTATAATTTGTTTTTCTTGCTTTAAGTTCCGTCAGGAAAGAAAAAAATGTCGCTGAAAAAGCAATTGGGACAATATTGCTTCTTTAGTCGATGTAAATTCAGAATTATGTTCAAAGTCGATATTATGACAATAATTTGTTAGCGTTTTAGTGCTTTTTTATGGAAGAACAAAGACAACAAATTTTAAACAGTAATATAAGATCGTTGCTTTTTAAGTTTTCAACTCCTGCGGTTGTCGGGATGCTTGTAAGTGCGCTTTACAATATGGTTGATACTTTTTTTGTCGGTCAGGGAGTGGGTCCCATTGCGATTGCGGCGCTTACGATAGTAATGCCAATCCAACTTATAATGATGGCTATAGGCATAATGATAGGTGTCGGTTCCGCTTCAATCATATCGAGAGCTCTCGGCTCCAACAAAAAAGAAAAAGCATTAAAAACTGCTTCCAATGCAATCCTTCTTAATATGATAATCAGTGTGGTACTGATGGTCCCTGCTTACTTGTTTATCGATGATATTCTTTATTTTTTTGGTGCATCAAATGTCACATACGAGTATGCAAGAGATTATATGGCTATTATCCTGATCGGATTTATTTCGTTTTCATTTTCGATAACGGCAAACAACCTTATAAGGGCGGAAGGCAAACCCAGGGCAGCGATGTATAGTATGCTTATAGGGGCAATCAGCAATACCATTCTCGACCCTGTTTTTATATTTGGTTTTAAGATGGGAGTCAAAGGTGCGGCTATCGCAACGATAATAAGTCAGGTAATAAGCGCCGTTTATGTAATAAGCTTTTTTATTTCGTCAAAAAGCATTTATAAACTATATTTAAAGTCTTTTAAGCCAGATTTTATATTATTGAAAGAAATATTTGCAATAGGATTTCCCTCATTTGCAATGCAGGTTGCAGGAAGTGCGGTTTTTTTATTTTTCAACAGGACGGTACTTCAATACGGCAATGACATGTATGTAGCAATACTTGGCATAAGTTTACGCGTTTTGAATTTTATTGAGATGCCCATAATAGGTATTGCGCAGGGATTTTCCACGCTGGTAAGCTTTAATTTTGGTGCCGGACACTATGAAAGAATCAAGTTGGTTTTGAAGGAAGCTTTTTTATGGACGGTATTCGTAGCCGGGACAGGATTTATCCTGCTCATGTCAATACCAGGCAGGATTTTAAATATTTTTACAAGCGATATGAATATCATAAAACTTGGTATTTTACCGGTAAGAATAATGGTGTCGCTTCTTCCTTTCATAGGATTTCAGATATTGGGCGGCAGCCTTTTTCAGGCAATCGGTAAAACCGTTCCATCGCTTATAATCATTCTGTCGCGACAGCTGCTGATTCTTTTGCCGGCAATAATCATACTGCCCATATTCTTTGGATTGATGGGTTTATGGTTTTCGATCCCGGTTTCCAATTTTATTTCGATAGTTATGACTGCAGTATTCGTTTGGTGGCAAATGGGAAAATTCAACGAAATGATCAGGTTAAAGGAATGCGGGCAAGTTCATTTATAAGCCGATATGATTTGATATTATGTCGATATAATGCAGGACATATCCATTCGCCGATTATTTATCGGTCAAACCCAAGCTATCGGAGAATTTGCAATTTCGGGTCATGAATTTAATAAAAATTATTGTTAACTATGGTATAGAAAGAATATAATACTTTCTGAATAAAAAATTAATGCAATTGTTTTATGCATTAATTTGATTCGATTGTTTTGTGAGTTTAAAAAAGCAATAAATTTTACAAAATTCAAGATCGAGAGGTTTATATGACTGGAGAAAATTTAGATTTTTTTGATAGGAGCAAGACTGATTCTGATCTTAAAAAAATTATAAGTAAAAATGGTTGGAGCCTTTCTTTATCTGAAGTCAAAGAAGCTCAGAAAAGAGCAAAAAAAATACTAAGCACAACTGAGCTGGGCATCCTGGATGCTTTATGGTCCGAACATTGTTCTTACAAGCATACAAAAAAAACGCTTAGAACCTTGATAATGGAAAACAGCTATGTTTTTAAGACCGAAAAAAGCGAAGCGGGAGCTGTTTTAATACCGGGCACGGATTATATTGTTGTTTTTAAAGTCGAATCGCATAACCATCCCACACAAGAAAATCCCTATGACGGTGCTGCCACGGGAATCGGAGGCGTAATCAGGGATATATTTGCCATGGGCGCCAAAATTTTTGGTTGCGGTGTTTCTTTAAGGACAGGTCCGTTAAGTGACGAACATTCGAAATACATATTAAAAGAAGCAACAAAGGGCGCAGCCAATTACTGTAATGTGATGGGTGTTCCTTTGATAGACTTGGATGTTGATTTCAATGAATATTTAAAGGAAAATTGTCTGGCAAATGTTTCTGCGATAGGAGTTGTCAAAAAAGACGGGCTAATGCCAAATACTGCTTCGAAGGATTCCGCCGGCTATAATTTGATATATTTCGGGAAAGAAACCAGAGGGGCTGCTGCCGGTGGAGCGTCAAGCGCTTCAAAGACAAGAGAAGAAGGAAAGCAGCTTTACGAAGCTGAATTCGGTTCAAAACCTGAACTTGAAAGAGATACATTGATTGCACTGGAACAAGCAAAACAAGAATTGGCAAGAGAAGGATTATTCAAAAAAATATCCATGAAAGATATGGGAGCTGCCGGGCTGACGTGCTCGACATCGGAACAAGTTCCGGATGGATATGGAGTAATAATATATACGGACAAAGTGCCGTCTTCGGCAGGCATAAGTGCTTATGAATTGGCGGTCGGAGAAGACCAGGAAAGGAACATGATTATTGCGCCGTCGGGAAAAGCAACGGACATTATTGTGGACGCTTTTGGCAATAATGCGGCTTTTATAAAAAATGGAGGCAGGATAACTGTTATAGGAGAAGTAATCAAAGAAGATAGATTCATTATGAAAGACAGCAAAACTGGGGAAATTTTCTGTGACATACCCAACAGCTTGATAACACACTCTCCAGAGTATGAGCCTGAAACCAAGGCCCCGGTTATTGAAGCGGTAAGAGAATTTAAGGTAGAAAAACCGCAAAACTTGGAAGACGTAATTTTAAGCATATTAAATTCCGATAATGTATACCTGAAAAAAGATGCATATGAAGCGTACAAGGACAAAGATCATATGATAACAAAATCCGGGCAAACGGACGTAGCCGTAATTGCCCCTTTGATGAATGAAAAAGTAAGTGACGAGCAAAAAAAGAAGGGAATAGCTTTGGTATTTGGGGGAAAGTCGATACACGGAAGAAACGGCGCACCAAGAGAACAAGCTTATCTGGCAGTAGTTCAAGCAAGACTCAAACTAGCGCTGGCTGGTTTGAGGCCGATAGCGGCAACAGATGGGTGCAATTATGCAAATCCTGATAAACCCGAAGATTTCTATAGTTTTGCTGAGGGAATAAAAGGATTAAACGAGGCATGCAATATTCCGATATACGGCAAAGAGGAACCCCTGGCAATTATTTCGGGTAACGTATCGCTTAACAACACTTTTATTACAGAGGAAAAAGAAATAAGAGCAATAGATCCTTCGATGGTTCCGGCTGTTTTCGGATTTATTAATGATTATACCAAAACCGTAACGAACGAATTTAAGAAACCCGGAAGGACAATTTATGTTATTGGGGAAATAAAACATGAGTTTAAAGGTTCGGAATATTCAATGATGCACAACCAATTAGGTAAAAATTTACCCAATCTATCCCGTAAAGAAGCCGCATGTTTTGAGTATGCCTGCATAGAAGGAGTCGAAAAAGAATTGCTGGAATCCTCGAAGTTTGTCGGAAATGGCGGTTTAGCTACAGCTATAACACATATGATTTTAAAAGGTAAGAACGGGGTTGGGGCAACGATAAACGCGGAAGCTTTAAACAACAACGGCGAAAGAATAGACTACAAGTTATTCAGCGAATCTTTTGCCGGAATTATAGTAGCAAAAGAAGGGCAGGAAAGAAAACTTGAAAATGTATTCAAAGGATACGATATAAAAATAACGCAGATAGGCAAAACAACAAATGACGGAAGTTTTACAGTTTATGAAAATGGAAAACAGATACTAAATATTTCAAACGAAAAGCTAAAAAAAGCCAGCAACAGGAATTAAAAAAATAAAGTCTTTCATTTTTTATAATAAAAAAATATAAAATATAAACAAAATATCCCCTTGAATCTTTCTTTAATATCTTAAGATTTTAAGGGGATATGAATATTTATGGATTATTTTTTAAAAAGAGACCAGTTAAGATCAGTACCCGTAATTTCTTCACCGTTAGGAGCCCATCTTATTTCTTTTTCAGAAATAAGCTTGTATTCGAATTTATAATCATTGTCGGTAAACCTGATTATGTCTCCGTCAAGAGTCCATTTCCCATCTGTAATCCTAGGTTCGACGTCCCTTTCAAGGAAAGTCTCTTCCATGTGAAAGGTTCCGTCAGAGTTGAAGGTTATCAGGGTTTGAAGACCAGGACAGTCAGCGGCAGGCAAAGTCCCTTCGTAAGTACCGCTTAATTTAGATTTATTGCAGCCAAAACTTATTATCGCTATAAAACAAACCATAATTATTAACAAAACCGATAATATTTTTTTCATTACTTTCCTTTCAATAATTTTTAATATTAATATAATAATACCAAATTATAACAAAAGAAATATTGAACACAAATATTGTTCGTTAAGAGATTTAAGATGCTCGATATAATGTACAGAGTATGATAGGTATCCTACCGGTTTATTTACCGTGATTACTGTTTTAAATAATCGACCGGCAAATTTGTTATATATCAATATGCTAAGTCATACTTCTCCTGCTATTGTTTTATTGTTTCAACGCAAGATCGATAATTTTTTTCATTTCATTTTTAATATAAGCCGGGCAATTCATATTTTCCGTCCATGGCGCCATTTCTTCAACGAAAGGTTTGACTTTATCAAATGATACGGCACCTCTTGTTGCAGCATCTATCATTGCGATTCTTCCGCGAATTGTATTGTGCTCGAAAGGTT
>JAQUMQ010000059.1 GCA_028718045.1 Actinomycetota bacterium | reverse complement strand
CAATAAGAACGGCTCGGGGATTTCCAGACAAGGTTTTTGGAAAGTATTAAAAAAGTATGAAAAAATTTTTAATTTAAATAAAAGAATTTACCCGCACCTATTCAGGCACAGCTATGCAACACATATGTTGGAAAGGGGAGCAGATTTAAGAGTAGTTCAGGAACTTCTTGGGCATAGCAGCATAGCGACAACGGAAATATATACTAATATAAATAAAAAGTTTATTAAAAATTCTTATTTCAAGCATCATCCGAGAAGCAAGAAGTCGTCCTGATGCTTAAACTCATAAAATTTTTATGGCTTCAGCGTTATTTTTACAGATAAGCATTATTATAATTTTAATTTCGGTTAAAAATTTGTATAATTTTCAAAATTAATGTAATGTTTAAATCTTTAAAACTATTTTTTATGCTATTGTTTAAGTCGAAAGTTTTAAGTAGTAATTATTTTATTATAATATGATTGGAAATATTTTTTCTGAATTTAAGGATTTTTTACTCCAGCTTTTGATAGCGTTGCCCGGGATTTATCTTGCCGTAGTTTTGCATGAAGTTATGCATGGATACGTAGCGATGAAAAACGGAGATTATACCGCCAAAAGCCTTGGCAGGCTGACTTTAAATCCCATAAAGCATATAGATATTTTCGGCAGCATATTGATGCCTATCCTTCTTCTGCTTTTAAGGTCCAATATAATATTTGCTTATGCGAAACCGGTTCCTATAAATCCCACATATTTCAGGAATTTTAGAAAAGGACTTCGCAATACTTCGATTGCCGGCCCAGGCACCAACCTTGTATTATCGTTTATTCTCGGATCGTTATACGGCTTGCTGCTTTTCATTGTATCGGTAACCTCAAAAATATCCGCATCCGAGTTATTAAATATAGGTTTGGAATATGCGATACTGGGAACATCGAAAATATCTATGTTCGGAGTGATAAGTGCAATTTTTATTTATGCAATAAGAATTAATATATTTCTGGCAATTTTCAATTTTATACCAATACCTCCGCTGGATGGTTCGAAAATAGTCGCTTCCTTTTTACCCGAAGGAGCGATGTTTAAATATCTAAGTATAGGTAGGATCGGTTTTTTTATTATTTTCGCGCTCATGTTTCTTGGCGGAAGGATATTTTGGTCTTTTCTTAATCCTGCTATGAATTTTCTTTTTTTAAATTTGGGATTTTGGTGGAGATTTTTACTTTAACTTCGTTTTTTATAATTATCGTAAGGGAGAAATTTGATGACTGATAAAAAAATCATGCTTACAGGTTTCAGGCCTACAGGGAGACTGCATCTTGGTCATCTGCACGGAAACATAATGAATATGTTAAAATATCAAGAGCAATATGAAAATTATTTTTTTCTTGTTGATTGGCATGCCCTTTCGACCGAATACCAAAATCCTCAAAATATAAAAAATAATTTGATTGAATGTGCAATAGATTTAATTGCTATGGGAATTGATCCCGAAATAACTCATCTTTATAGGCAATCCGATATAGTGGAAATACCCGAACTTACTTTATATCTTTCAATGATAACGCCGCTTTCGTGGCTTGAAAGATGCCCGACATATAAAGAGCAGGTAAAAGAATTAAAGGCAAAAGATTTGTCGACTCTTGGGTTTTTAAGCTATCCCATTTTGATGGCAGCAGACATACTCATAATAAATGCGGATTTTGTTCCTGTCGGGGAAGACCAGCTACCACATCTTGAGATGACAAGAGAAATAGTGAGAAGATTCAACGGTTTTTACGGACAGTATTTTAAAGAGCCCAAAGAACTTTTATCAAAAGCTACCAGGGTTATTGGAACTGATGGAAAGAAAATGTCAAAAAGCTATGGGAATGCAATATTTTTATCTGACGACTTTGAGACAATAAAAACAAAAATAAGACAAATGATTACAGATCCTGCAAGAATACATGTATCGGATCCCGGACATCCTGATGTTTGCAACGTTTTTTCTTTTTACAAACTTTACTATCAAAACGAAGATATCACCGATGTTGAAAACAGGTGTAAAAATGGCAAAATAGGATGTATAAAATGCAAGGATGAGATATCAAAGGTTATATGCGACTCTTTAAAAGATTTTCAGAAAAAAAGAAAAATTCTTGAAAATGACATGAATTATGTATATAAAGTCCTTGAAGACGGAAAAAATTATGTACGTTCGGTTTCCTTAAAAACAATCAGGGAGGTAAGGGAAAAAATAGGAATTGACTAGCATTTATCATATAGGCTCAAACTCAAGCTTTAATATTAATTTAGAAACTTTTTCGGGTCCTTTGGGCGTTCTTGCAGAGCTAATTCAGAAAAAAAAAGTTAATATATATGAAATCAGTTTAAGCTCGATAATAAAAGATTTCTTGAAATTTATAAAAAAGAACGAAAAAGTGGTTTTAGAAGAACTTTCGGGGTTTCTTTATGTTGCGGCATTACTGGTCGAGATTAAAGCAAAATCTTTGATACCTTCAAAAAATGAGCCGGACAGTGATGCTGATGAAGATACCGATCTGGAAAAATTGAAGTTAAGAGAGCAAGAATATAAAACCTTCAGAGAAATTTCAAATTATCTTTCGGAATTAATCGAAAAAGAAAGAATATACTATATAAGAGAGGCACCTCTTGAAGAGCAGTTTCTGGGATTCTTTCCTGAAATATTCAAAGGCATTAAAATAATCGATCTTTATAATCTTGCATCTAAACTATTGATATCTAAAGAAGAAAAAGTAAGTATGATATCCTTTTATAAAGAAAAAATTACAAAAACAATTTTTCAGGAAATAGACAGAATTAAGGTAATATTAAACAAAAGACAAGACATTACGTTTAAAGAATTAGCTGGGAATTATAACAATATAATAGACGTGGTAATATGTTTTTTATCGATACTGGAATTATATAAAAGTGAAATTATTGAAATAGATCAATTCGAACTTTTCGGTGAAATACTTATAAGGAGAATATCTTTTTAAATTAAAAAAATGATTGAGGAAAAAGATATAAACTTTAAATCCAATTCAGACAATTCATTTGATGTATATTGCGACCTATTGAAAGGCAAGCTTTCTATTAAAACTTGCGTAGAGGGGATTTTATTTGTTGCGGAATCGCCTGTAAATCCTAAAGAAATCGCTGGGATTTTAAATGCTGATCCTCAATTGGTAATAGAAACAATAAAAGAACTTGAAAAAGAATACTTTGAAACAGAAAGAGGTTTTATAATAAGAAAAATAGGGGAAGGATACAGGCTATATTCAAATCCTGCCCTGGGTGAAATTTTAAAAGAGTTTGTCAACACCAATATTAAAATTCACATCACGCAAGCATCGCTTGAAACACTTGCGATAATAGCTTATAAACAACCCGTTACGAGAACTCAAATTGCTGAAATAAGAGGAGTAAAAACCGACAGTGTGGTTATAAGCCTTGTGAATAAAGGGCTTGTAAAGGAATCGGGTAGGCTGAAAGAACCAGGTAATCCTATCATATACAGGACAACAAACAAATTTCTTGAAATTCTTGGCATTGGCAGTTTGGCTGATTTACCACCGTTAAAATCAAGCGAATAAAATTTTGAATAAAAGAAGGTATCCTTTTAGCCATATTTTATCGACGGTTTAATTAATTATATGAAATAAACATTTTGAAATGAGCAAAATAAGAATTTCAAGATTTCTGGCGGAATGTGGCATAAATTCAAGAAGAAAATGCGAATTATTGGTTTTGAAAGGGCATGTAAAAGTAAACGGCACTACCGTAAGCGAACTGTATTTAAAAGTCGATCCGGATAAAGACGTAATTGAATATAATGGAAAGCTCATAAACATCGAAAAAAAAGTTATAATTGCATTAAACAAACCAAAAGGTTATTTATGTACTTTAAAGGATACTTTTAATAGACATACGATTTTGGAACTCTTAAAAAACTTTAAAGATAGCAGTAGAATATATCCTGTAGGAAGGCTGGATTATAATTCAAGAGGCCTGATCATAATGACAAACGACGGTAATTTGGCATACAAAGTTTTACATCCTAAATTCAACATTTTAAAAACTTATGAAATTATTTTGAATTCGGAATTAAAGGAAGATGATATCAAAAAAATAAAAAAAGGCGTTATTATCGATGGGACTATGTTTGAAGTGCAGGATATGCAGCTGTTTTTTGAAAATGATAAAAAGGTAAAAATTACAATCCATGAAGGAAGAAAAAGAATCATAAGGCGCGTATTTAAAAGCCTTGGATACGAGGTAGCGGACTTAAAAAGGATAAGGATAGGAAATTACGAAATTAAAGATATGCAAGAGGGAACATACAAAGAATTAAGGCAATCCGATGTTAGAAAAATACTGATGATTGACGATTAATAGCTTCATGGATTAATCGATTTATTTTTTATTATGTTTGATAATATATAATTTATAGTTTAATATTTTTTTCATTTAAATTCTTATTAACAAAAAACAAATAATTAAAAATTGGACGGAATGAAAAATATAAGAAATATTACTATTATAGGGCTTGGTTTGATAGGAGGGTCTCTGGCGCTTTCGTTAAAAAAACTAAATAGCGATTTCATCATAACGGGATACGACAGTTTATCTGAGTCAATGAATATCGCACTTTATAGAAAAATAATTGATGAAGCAGCAAAGGATTACAAAGATGCCGTAAAAAAAGCTGATTTGGTTATTATAGCAACTCCCGTAAGATTGATTCTGGAAGTGGCAAACAACATCAAAGAAAGCCTAAAAAGCAGGACAATAATAACAGATGTTGGAAGCGCTAAGGAAAATATAGTGGAAAACATGAACAAAATATTGCCTGAGGATGTAATTTTTATAGGAGGGCATCCGATGGCGGGTTCAGAAAACGACGGAGTATTAAGTGCCCGTCATGATTTGTTTATGAATGTATTTTATATTTTGACTCCAACAGATAATACAAAGACTGAAGCGCTGGTAACACTTCATACATTATTTACAAAAATAGGAGCTAAAGTCATCACTATTTCTCCCAAAGATCATGATAAGGTGGTTTCTCTTATAAGCCATCTGCCTCATATCCTGTCAACCAATCTGGTTGCTTTGGTTGACGACAAGCAGAAAGAATTGAACAACTTGTTTAAATTATGTGCAGGAGGTTTTAGGGATATGACAAGAATTGCTGCTTCAAATCCTAAAATGTGGATAGATATAAGCTTCGAAAATAAAAAAGAAATCATAAATGCGTTAGAGGGATATATAGCTTATTTGAATAGGTTTAAAGAAAATTTGATAAACGAAAGGGAAGATAATATAAAAGACCATTACATGCAAGCAAAAGAAGCAAGGCTTAACTTGCCCAAGTTTATCGATAAGGATATTTCCAAATTATATGAATTAAAAATAGGTATTCCAGACAAACAAGGAGTTTTAAGCGAAATTACTTTGGCTATCAGTTCATCGGGCGTAAATATCGAAGATATATCTATTTTTCATTCAACAGAAGTACTGAGCGGAGGAATATTAAAAATTTTAGTTCACGGTGAAAATGCCGGAACGATTTCCAAGAATGCTTTGGAAAATTTAGGATACGATGTTAGTGTAAAAAAAGTAGTCGGAGAAGAGGATTAAAATATGTTGGAATTTTTCGGTCCTTATTCAATAAATGGTTCGATAGAAGTTCCGGGGGATAAGTCTATTTCTCATAGGAGCATAATTCTTTCTTCTATCGCAAAAGGAAAAGTCGAGATTGATAATTTCTTATTTTCCGAAGATTGCCTTAATACGTTAAAAATCCTAAAAAAAATAGGAACTCAATGCGTTGTAAGCGGAAATAGTATTTTAATCCAAGGAAATGGAATAACTGGTTTTAATGAACCTGACGATATATTATATGTCGGAAATTCCGGTACATCCATCAGATTGTTAAGCGGACTTCTTTGCGGCTGTAGCTTCATGTCAGTAATCAGCGGCGATAAATCGGTAAATAACAGACCTATGGATAGGATAATCAATCCACTTAGAGCAATGGGCGCGAAAATTTACGGCAGATATGACAATAAAAAAGCACCTCTGGTTATCTTTGGCAAAAACAAGTTAAGGGGAATAAAACACGATATCGATGTTCCAAGCGCGCAGGTAAAGTCTTGCCTTGCAATAGCAGCGTTATTTGCCGAAGGCACGACAGAAATAATACAACCTGAAGTTTCGAGAGACCATACTGAAAGAATGCTCGAATACTTTGGTGCAGATATTAAGTATGACGGAAAACATACGATAATTGTTCCCGGAAAACATTTGATAGGGAAGGATATATTTGTTCCGGGAGATTTTTCCTCGGCAGCATTTTTTATAATAGCCGGATTGATTCTAAAAAAATCGAAAATACTAATCAAAGACGTAGGTATAAATCAAACAAGATCCTACCTCCTTGATGTTTTAAAAAAAATGAATGCAAACATCGAAATAAAAAACGAAAGAATAAAAAATAATGAAAAAATCGCAGATATTATATCATGCTCCAGCAAATTGAAATCGGTAAATGTAAAGAAAGAAGCTATACCTAATATTATTGATGAAATACCCATACTATGTGTTGCAGCAGCTTTTGCCGATGGCATAACGACAATAAGAGGCGCGAAGGAATTGAGATTAAAAGAAAGCGATAGAATAAAATCTATTTCGAATGAATTTAAAAAAGCTGGAATAATAGTAAAAGAATACTCTGACGGTCTTGAAATTCATGGCAGTCATGATGCCGAAATCAAGCATCCTGCAAGATTGAAAAGTTATGGAGATCACAGAATCGCAATGTCGCTTGCCATAATGGCTTTGAAAGGAAATCGTAAGGTAAGCATATGTAATACAAAATGTGTCGATACTTCTTTTCCGGGATTTGAAAAAAAACTGCTTGATTTGATAAAAAAATAGATTATCTTTTATATTCCGAAAGATTTGTTTGGAAATGAAATATTTTGCATACATGTATGCAAAAATAAAATTTGTAATTGTGATTTTTAATTAAAAAATATAAAAAACACGGATATGGAAAATAAAATAATAACGATTGATGGACCTGCCGGAAGCGGTAAAAGCACTATCGCAAAGCTACTTGCAAAAAAATTGGGACTTGTGTATATAGATACAGGAGCTATGTACCGAGCACTTACATTACTTGCAATCGAAAACAATATAGACTTAAACGACGAAAAATCAATATTGGATATTGCAAAAAAATCAGAATTGAAATTTGAAAATAATGTAAACGACGAAAACAAATATACTAAAGTAATACTAAACGGGAGAGACATATCTTTGGATATAAGAAGTAAAAAAGTTGGAGATGCCGTTTCCATTGTATCAAAATTATCCGGGATAAGAGAGTATCTGGTAAAGCTTCAAAGAGAAATGGCATCAAGCAGCCCGTCTGTTTTAGAAGGAAGGGATACCGGTAGCATAGTTTGTCCTGACGCAATATGCAAGATATATTTAACCGCAAATATAGAAGAGAGAGTAAAAAGAAGAGAAAAACAACTTTGTAAAAATAATCAATCTTTATCAAAAAGTCAAATAAAATGCGAAATAGAAACTAGAGACGAAATTGACAGCAGCAGGGAAAACAGCCCGTTGATTGTACCCGAGGGATCAACGGTAATAGATACAACCTTTATGACAATCGAAAATGAATTCGATTTGATAAAAAATATTTATATAAAAAAATTAAAAGGGAAATAAGCAGTTACTTTTTTACTATGTTTACTTTTAAAAGATCAAAAGGATATTTGATATTTTATAGATGTCTTCAGATTTTAGCAGTCCCCATTTTGAGATTAATATATAGGGTCGA
>JAQUMQ010000058.1 GCA_028718045.1 Actinomycetota bacterium | reverse complement strand
GTGTGCTCTTCCGATCTAAATTGTTGAAATTGGGTCAGGAATAAAAAAATATAATATAGGCGATCGCATATCCGTTGCTCCTAATATCGGGTGTGGTATTTGTTTGCAATGCGTAAGCGGATATACCAATTATTGCGAGGATTATAAAGCAATCGGCATTTCCATGCACGGTGCTTTGGCGGAATATATGAAAATTCCTTATGATTATATTGCTCAAGGCAATATAATCAATTTACCGGAAAATATTTCCTTCGAAGAAGCTTCTTTAGCTGAACCGCTTTCAACTGTTGTCTGTGCGGCTGAAGCTGTAAATATCAAGCCTGCCGACATAGTGCTCATAATCGGTGCCGGACCGATGGGGATTCTTCATGTAATGATGGCAAAATTAAGAGGCGCGCAGACAGTGATATTAAGTGAAATTAGCAAAATCAGGAGAAAACAGGCAATTGATTTCGGGGCAGATATTATAGTCGATCCTTTATCCGAAGATTTGAGAAAAGTAATAATGGATAATAGTTATGGCAGAGGGGCAGATGTAATAATGATTGCCGCACCTTCCGGAGAAGCACAGGAGCAAAGTCTTGACCTTATTGCAAGGCAAGGCAGGATAAACTTTTTTGGAGGTCTTCCCAGCGGTAAGGATGTGATCAATCTTAAATCAAATATCATACATTATAAGCAGATAACTTTGACCGGAACTACCGGTCAAAGCATCCTTCAATATAGAAAATCGGTAGAAATGATTGCTGCAAAGAATATAGATGTTAAAAAATTGATAAGCGGAAGATTTTCTCTCGATGAAGCCGAGAAGGCATTTGAAAGAGCTGTATCGGAAGATGTTTTAAAGATTGTTTTCAATATATAGCAAAAGAGACATTCAAATGAAAAGATACCTTATAGGAATAGACATAGGGACAAGCGGAACCAAGGCTGCCATTTTTGATACGGAAGGACATTTAAACGCAGAAGCATATGAAGAATCAAGGCTATATTATCCTTATATAGGTGCTGTCGAACAAAATCCCGATGAAATTTTTTATTCGGCATTAGATACGATAAAAGATTGTATGGAAAAATCTCGCATAAATCCGTCAATGGTAGAAGGCATATCAATCGATGGACAGATGGCGGGTATTTGCGGAATTGATAAGCAATGGAATGCCGCAATTCCATATGATTCCTGGCTTGATACAAGGTGTAGCCCTTATATAAAAATTCTTAAAAAAATTGAAGATGACATAATAAAAATTTCAGGCGGGCCACCTACATTTTCACATGGGGCAAAGATGCTTTGGTGGATGAATGAAAGACCTGATGTATTTAAAAAAATAGCTTATTTTATTATGCCGTCCGCATATGTAGCTGGAAAAATGGCTGGACTTAAGTCGAACTCTGCCTTTATCGATAATACATATATTCATTTTTCTTGTTTTGCCGATATCTTGAATGATAAATGGTCTGATGAACTAATTGAATATTTCAATCTTTCATCGGAAAAACTGCCCAGGATTATAAAACCCTGGGAAATAATAGGTAAAGTTGATAAAAAAACTGCTTTGTATACAGGTTTGAAAGAAGGAATACCTATTGCGGCAGGATGCGGAGACCAGACTGCCAATATTCTTGGTGCCGCAATCAATAAACCCGGGATGGTTTTTGATGTTGCGGGTACCGCATCGGTGTTTTCGATTTGCACAAACAAGTACGTTCCCGATATAGAAAGCAGAACTTTTTTTACGGCAAAAACAGTATTTGACAATCTATGGTATGCAATCGCTTATATCAACGGTGGCGGATTAAATATCAGATGGTTTAGAGACGAGATTATTAAGGATAAGAATTATGATTGCAGCAACTTGATTGGTAAAGAATATATGGTATTTGACGATATTGCATCGGAAGTTAGCCCCGGTTCAGAGAAACTCTTTTTTATCCCTCATATGGGAGGTAGGGTTTGTCCTAATAATCCGAATTTAAAAGGATTGTTTTTTGGACTTACATGGAGACATAAAAAACAGCATTTTTACAGGGCAATTCTTGAAGCGGTTGCATATGAATATGCAATTTATATGGATATACAAAAATCTCTTTTGCCAGGGCTTAAAATAAAGGAAGCTCGTGTAATCGGTGGCGGAAGTAAAAGTAATTTCTGGAATCAGTTAAAGGCAGATATTTTAGGAATTCCTTTTGTCAAGCTTGAAAGAGAAGAGTTTGGAGTTCTTGGATCAGCGATACTCGCAGGGTATGCTTCTGGAGTTTTTGATGATATGCAAAAAGTTTCCGATAAGTTCAATAAAATATCGAACGAGGTTTACCCAAATATGAAAAACAATAAGTTTTATAAAGACTATATTAATTTTTATAAAAAACTCTTAAAGGAAGAAGATTTACTTTTTCAGCATTTAAGCAATTTAAATTGATTATATAAGGAGATTATAGCTGTCGGCAATATTAAAAATGTCAAGAACGTAAAGTCATTGATTGTAATGCTTGTTTATGGATTAAAAAACTTTAAACATGTTTGATTACGTTTTTGCATTAAAATTTTAAAAAAATCGCATAATAGTGTATTCAATACAATAAGCTCATTTTGAAAAGAATATATAATGTGTTAAAAAAGTCTCTCGATTGGATATGACTCGCCATAACTCAATAGAGTGAAAGAATAAAAAAGAATAATTGCAGAGTTTCAATTTTAAAAATCAGATTTTAAAAAATAAAGCAACAATAATAAGCTTCAATCTGTAAGAAAGCTTAACTACCATAAGTTTGCTTGAAATTCGTTAATTTCAGAATTTGTAAGCTAAAGGTTAATATACGTTTGGCTACCAGAGATCATAGCTGGCTTTTTATATTGCCTGAATATTTCTGTGTTTATTAAAAATAAAGCAAATATGATTAGAAAAAAGTTTTAACTAAAAATTCACATAAATAGAGAAAGAGATAATCTTTTGGAAAAATTTATAAAAAAAATTAATCAACGCAAACTATACTTGACAATTTTTATGACTAAGTATACTATATATTAATTAATGTTGTAATTACATTATTACAATATAAGCACTAATTATAAAAGCTAAGTGGTGAGTTAAACAAGAAATATTGATGATTGGTATAGCTTTCTAAAATAAAAATAATAGTTATTTTATGTAGGATAATTATGCTGCGTATGAAAGAAATGTTATTTTAACTGTTTAAAGAATTAACTGTTTAAACAATATTTACCTAAGAATATAAAAAACAAAATTAACTTAAAAATACAAATGATAGATATGTTGGTTTTATAAATAATAAATGTATGGGAGATATAGCATGTCTGCAGGACTGGAGAAACGCAATAATAAATTAAGATTAAAAAGACAAACACCATTATTTATTTTATTATTCATGATTTTGGTAATAAGTATATTCAATAAAGAATTCTTGACATTGCAATCATTTATAAATTTAATGCAGCAAGTTTCCGCAGTCGGCATTGTAGCCTTGGGAGCCATGTTTGTTCTAATTGCTGGCGGTATAGATCTAACTGCCGGATATGGTCTTGCCATGATAGGAATGACTGCAGCTACTATTTATACCATGTTTTCCGAAATAAACGGCATTTTCATATTGATTTTAATAACTCTGATAACAGGAGTTATCTTAGGATTAGTTAACGGATTTGTGGTTGCTAAGTTGAAGATCATACCTTTTATTGCAACTCTAGCCATAATGTCTGTGACAAAAGGTCTTTCATTGGTTATCGGCGGTGGAAATATGGTGGTATTTAAAAATCAACAAATAATTTTTATAGGTCAGGGTAAATTGTTCGGATTTCTTCCTGTACCATTTTTAATATTCATCTTAGTTGGGGTATTGATACATCTAATACTAACTAAAACCAAACTTGGTTTATATACATATGCAATAGGTAGTAACGAAGGAGCTGTCAGATTTGCAGGTATCCGGATAGTCAATTATAAGGTGCTGATATATATAATGGCTGGGATATGCACCGGTATTGGTGCTTTATTGACAATTACTAAGATAGGAATGGCAACGCCAAGTATGTACGGGTCTACGTTGCTGGATGCTCTTGCTGCCACAATTATCGGAGGTACTAGTTTAAGCGGAGGCAGAGGTAATGTTCTGGGGACGATTGTGGGCGTTTTTATTATTGTCGTTGTAAGTACGGCTCTTGTATATTTTAATGTTCCACCGGAAATGCAAGATTTTTTTAAGGGAATGGTAATATTCATTGCTGTCGGAATTGATGCATATAGCAATAAATATTATTTAAATACTTAGTGCTTGAAGCGCATATGAATATTATCATGCCTATGATTATATAGCGGTTATTTTAATGAATAATTTATTCATATATATGTGAGTTTTCAAAAATGCAGTGTTTGTTTTTTGAGTGAAAGGAGGCATAAAGTCAGTATGTTTTAAAATAAGCTCTTGTATTCGATTCGATTAAAATCGATCGATGGTCGAAAAAAAATAAGCAAGGAGGATAAAGTAAGTGAAAAAATGTAAAGTAATGAAAATATTTTTACTGGTATCTGTGATGTTGGTGCTAACGTTGCTTTTGTCAACAGCATGCAAAGGAAAAACATCGCCTGCTGAAAATGAAACCACAGCCGCAGAAACCACAACTGCCGTTACTGAAGGAAAAACAGAAACAACTGAAGAGAAAGCTGAGACTAGCGAAGTAAAAGCAGGCTCCAAGAAGAAAGTTTTAGGTATTGTTATGATCGATTTAGTAAATCAGTTTTTTGTTGAAATGGTAGAAGGCGGAAATTTTGCTGCTGAAGATTTTGGAGTGGAAGCAATATGGAAAAGCTCGGATGGAAATATAGAAAAACAGATCGCTTTGGTTGAAAATTTCATAGAACAAAAAGTAGACTGTATTCTTGTAAATCCTCTTGATAACGATGCATTGCGACCGGTAGTTTTAAAAGCTTCAGAAGCTGGGATTCCGACTATAACAATGGCTGCCATAGTGGACGCTCCAACAAACTATAATACATTCTATAATGATTATGCTGATACAAAAATCATAGCCAAGATACTTGCAAATTTAGTCGATAAAAAAGGAAAAGTCGCACTCATATACGGAAACAAAGGTAATCTTGTTTCAGATTTAAGACAAGATGGTTTTATGGATGGAATGGCTGATTTTCCAGATATCAAGGTTATACAACAACCAAGTAATTGGGACCCTGCTACAGGCTTAAAAGCTATTCAAGATATAATGAGCGCAAATCCTGATCTTAAAGGATATCATTGTGTTTCCGATGCTGTAACGCTTGCAACATATCAAGCGGTCAAATCTGCAGGTAAGACAGATTTAGTTGTTACCAGCTATGACGGTAACATAGAAGGCAGTGAAGCTGTTAAAAACGGAGAGTACATGGCTAATGTTTTGCTTGGTTCAAAGCGTGTAGGATATTGGAATGTAAAAATTGGATCTCAACTTGCAAACGGAGAACGTCCTGAAGAACATACTTTAAACCTGCCAACTCACCTTATAATGAATGATGACTTAAAGGAAAAAGTGCTGGAATGGGGTATTGCCGAAGGTGCAAGCATTATAACACCTGATAAAGCCATAGAGCTTTTCAATGCTTACCGTGAGGAATTAGGACCTGAAAAATAAAGGAATGATCAATATCGGGAGATATCTCCCGATATTGATTTTAATATTATTTTATTTTTTATTACCATATTTATACTTTTAACGATTCTTAATTGTTTTTTTGGAGGAACTCATTAATGGATTTTAAAAGATTAGTGCAAAGTAAAGGTAATTATAAGAGAAATACTCGTTATTATGTTAATAGTATAATAATAATTTTATTATATATAATATTTTCTTTTGTTATAAAAGGTTTTTTTAGTTTTAATACTTTAATAAATATCTTAATTCAATCGGCCGCTTTATCTCTTGCATCTATTGGGATGACTTTCATAATTCTGACAGGCGGAATAGATTTATCTGTCGGAGCCACAGTTGCGTTATCCGGTTGCATAGCTGCATTAGTCATGCAACAGTTGGGTTCGAATGGACTTGGTAGAGGATTATTAGGTGTAGTTGTAGCTATTCTTGTTGCCGTTACGATCGGTCTTATTAATGGGATCATGATCGGATTTTTAAAAGCAAGTCCATTTATAGTTACGATAGCTGTGATGTCTATCTCGCGCGGATTAACGCTTACCCTCTCAGATGCATCTCGGGTTTTGGTAGAGAATAGTTTTTTTAATTCAATATCTTCCGCAAGAATTTTCAACAAATTACCAATAATATTATTATTTGTAGTATTGATGTATGTATGTATGATATTTATACTTCGAAAAACATTGTTTGGTCGTAAAACATATGCTATAGGCGATAATCCTATTGCATCAAAAGCAGCTGGTGTTAATGTAAGTTTGCAAACATGTATGGTTTATGTGTTTAGCGGTATTTTTATTGGATTAGCCGCAATAATAATAACAGGTCGTGCGAGCAGCGCACAACCTTGGGCAGGCGTAGGAATGGAATTCGATGTAATAACTGCCGTTGTTTTGGGTGGCACAAGCCTTATGGGCGGACGAGGTAATTTAGGAGGTACAGTATTGGGAGTAGCTCTTATTTCAATAATATCAACCGGGCTCGGAATGCTAAATGTTACACCGTTTGTAAGTGATATTGTAAAAGGAATACTTATAATTTTTGCAATGCTTAGCGATAGATACGCTACAGAAAAATCGATGGCGGTTGTAAAAAAAGAAACCGGTCATGTGGATTCTAAAAATTACCATAAGGTATTAAAGCTGATTGAAGAAAATAAACAGCAAGTTTTATCTTTAAAAAATATATATAAAACATTTCCAGGCGTAAAAGCTATGGAGAATGTAAGTTTTGATATAAAAAGAGTAACAGTTCATGCTCTTGTAGGTGAAAATGGTGCTGGCAAGTCTACGTTAATGAAAATACTTTCCGGGGTTTACACCAAAGACATGGGAGAGATATTGATAGACGGAATTCCAGTATCGATAAAATCTCCTGCGGATTCACAAGTTTTTGGCATATCGGTAATTTATCAAGAAATACCAATGGTCAAAGATTTAAATGTTTATCAGAATGTATATTTAGGCAACGAAATAATAAGAAAATCCAAAATATTGCTAGACTCTAAAAAAATGATCAAAAACACCCAACAGCTTTTAAACAGGTTCAATCTTAAAATAAATGTCAAAAACTTCATTAATGATTTTACCGTAGGACAGCAGCAGATGATTTCGATTGCTAAAGCCGTTGGCTCGCATTCCTGGGTTGTTGTTATGGATGAACCATCTTCTGCTATTACAGAAATCGAGAAGAAAAAATTATTTGATATAATACGCGATATAAAAGCCCAGGGTATAGCCGTGGTATATATATCGCATCGAATGGCTGAAATATTTGAAATTGCCGACGAAATCACTATTTTACGAGATGGCCATCATGTATTGACGGCGCCAATAGAAGATTTGGATGAAAATCAAACCATAAAACATATGGTAGGCAGAGATTTAAAAGATATATTTTATCATGAAAAAACTAAACTCGGAAAGGTTGTTTTGGAAGTAAAA
The DNA here is from genome assembly GCA_028718045.1 of Actinomycetota bacterium. GTDB lineage: Bacteria > Actinomycetota > Humimicrobiia > Humimicrobiales > Humimicrobiaceae > JAMDDL01. The sequence continues at coordinate 312 of JAQUMQ010000058.1, read as the reverse complement.
AATCTTTTTCGCAAGGGGGTGTTTGAATCTATAAGTTTCAAGATTCATGAAGGCGAAATACTGGGATTTATGGGTTTGATGGGATCCGGAAGAACTGAAATCATGAGATGTGTTTTTGGACTTGACAAACCAGATGGCGGAGAAATTTATCTTGACGGCAAAAAAATAAATATCAAAGTTCCGAAAGATGCGATAAAAGCAGGTATTGCTTTTATATCGGAAGACAGAAAACAAGAGGGAATAATACCACACATGTCGCTTGTAAATAATATATCATTACCGTCGCTACCATGGATCAATAAATTTGGCTGG
>JAQUMQ010000057.1 GCA_028718045.1 Actinomycetota bacterium | reverse complement strand
AAAATAACTAATGCATTTTTCATTTCGATATGTTTGACTTTATCATTCTTTTATTGATTCAAGATAAATATCTTCGAGGCTGTCTTTTTTTTCGTTAAAATACAGAATATCTGCGCCTTGATTCACAAGCTCGCGTATTAACGAGGGATTGATTTCCTGAAAATTTTTGATTTTTAGATTTGCATTGTGCTCTGAAATATTGAATTCGATATTATCCTTGTATTTATCAAATATCCTTTTATATATTTGTGCACTGCCTAGAAATCCAAGATCAAATTTTCTTATTTCCCTTGTGTTTTGCAATTCAGACAAAGAAGCGATCTTTATTATCCTTTTTTTGATTATGCATATCGTATCGCAAAGAGTTTGCGCTTCTTCGAGATTATGTGTGCATAGAAAGATGGTTATGTTTTCTTCATGAAGATCCCTGATAAAATTTCTAACCATGTATGCGCTTTCAGGATCGAGAGCAGCGGTAGGTTCATCCAGGAACAATATCTTTGGCTCATGTATCAATGCTCTGGCAATAGCTAGCTTTTGTTTCATCCCTTTTGAAAAAGTAGCGACAAGATCATTTTTCCTGTCCCATAATTCGAACATTTTTAAAAATTTTTCTATGTTGGCGTTTATTTTCGATTGCTCCATGCCATAAAAACTTGCAAAGTATTTCAGGTTATCGTAAGCCGTATTTTTTTCATACATTCCAGGAGTTTCTGTAAGAATTCCGATTATGCTCCTTATATAGCCGCCGTTATTTTTTGTATCCTTATTATCAATTATGATACTGCCGGAAGTTGGAGCAATTAAAGTAGTGAGTATTCTTATCGTCGTGGTTTTACCTGCACCATTCGGACCAAGAAATCCGAATATTTCTCCTTTTGATACATTAAAGGAAACATCATCTAAAGCGGTAAGATTTCCAAATTTTTTTACAAGGTTTTCGACTTTAATCATAAAATTCATATAAAAAGCTTGCTTATTTTGAAATAAATAAAGAACATTTTCTTAAAAGAAAACCAAAATATTATAGCTTATAAAAATAAAATAATACAGTATCCGGGAAACGGTGGGAAAATCTGGTCTGCAACCCTAAAGCTATTTGCCTGGAAGGATAACTATCCTGATAGGTCAAAGGATGCAGGGGAAAGAAGTAATAAAACTTTTGCTATTCCTAATTCAGAAAAAGAAGTATTCTGAGAACATCGGGACCCCCATTCAGAAATGTTTCTTGTTTTTAAAAATTTTCATATGTTGATAAAATAAAGCTAGCATGTTTTTTTAAAATTTGAATTTATAGTCATTGAAAAAATTTCGTAAATATGATGATCGGCAAAGGCTTTAAAAGCGATAAAAAATTATAAATTTAATCGATAATTTAAAAGAAGGAGAAATAAAGATGGATAATTTTAAGAATTTTCTTGAGATCGTCGAAAAAAGAAGAAGTATAAGGTCTTACAGGAATATCAAAGTCGAAAAAGAAAAAATTGATTATGTGCTCGAGGCTTTCAGGAAAGCCCCTTCGGCAAAAAATCTTCAACCATGGAAACTCGTTATCGTTATTGACAAAGAAACAATGAAAAACCTTGCGGCTGCATGCAGAAATCAAACGTTTATTTGCGAAGCTCCTATTGCAATAGTCGCATGCGCAAAAGAGGAGGAAGCATATGGTACCATGGGAGGATATCTCAATAGCTATCCTGTCGATATAGGGATTTCGCTGGAGCATTTGGTACTTGCGGCTACCGAACAAGGGTTGGGAACTTGCTGGATCGGAGCGTTTGATGAAAAAGCCGTAAAAAAAGTAATAGGAGTACCTGAAAACGTAAGAGTTGTTGCTGTTACTCCTCTTGGTTATCCAGACGAACAGGGCAGAGAAAGGAGCAGAAAACCCATTGAAGAAATAGTGTCGTATAACACATATTAAGCCGGAAAGATTAAGTCAAATCGTAAAGGAAAAATGCAAAATATTTTTCACATAGAATAAAAAAATATTTATTTTGGTAATGTAAACATGGAGATAATAGTAACTCATTTAGCATCCGATTTTGATTCATTTGCGGGCATGGTTGCTGCAAAAAAAATATTTCCTTCTGCGGAAATATTATTGCCTTCCTCTTTAAATCAAAATGTAAGGGAATTTATGGTTTTGCACGAGGATGATCTACCTGTGTTTAAAGAAATTTCGGATATTGATTTGGGTAGCATAAAAAAGGTAATTATGATTGATACAAGAATTCCAGGCAGGATTGGCCAGATCCAAAAACTAATAACAAGTGCCGAAACAGAAATCATAACGATAGACCATCATCAAAGAAGCAGGGAAGACATAAGAACAAGCAAAAATTACTTTAAGAAAGTTGGCTCGACAACAACGATAATTATCCAAGAAATAATTAAAAGAAAAATAAACATAAATCAATTCGAAGCGACGCTTTTTTTGCTGGGAATTTGTGAGGATACCGGAAATTTCACTTATCCCAACACTTCTTTTGCCGATCTCGATGCAGGTTCTTTTTTGTTGAAAAAGGGGGCTAATTTATTTGTCGTTTCCAAGTTTTTAAATCTGGCTTTATCGGAAGATCAACATGTTTTACTCGAAAAGCTAATATTTAATTCATGGAAAATAAGAGTAAACGGAAAGGAAATCTTACTTTCGAAAACTATTTCAGACATTTATGTGGAAGGTCTGTCGGTTCTTACACGCAAACTGGCATTGGTTGAGGAATCGGATATAATTTTTTGCTGGGTAAAAATGAAAGAAAAGGTATATATAGTTGGGAGAAGCGATGATATCGATGTCGATGTCTCGAAGATCCTGCTTCCCCTCGGTGGCGGAGGTCATAAGCTTGCAGCTTCGTCTGTTGTTAAAGATATCGATTTTGGCAAGGTGGAAAAGGTTCTTGTCGATTCTTTAAAGAAAAATATAAAAAGACCGGTACTTTCAAGAAATATAATGACTTTTCCCGTTAAACTCATAGAAGAAAACAAAAGCATAGAGCATGCAAGCGATCTTCTAAAAAAATACGGACACTCAGGAATACCAATCGTCAACTCGGACGGAATTTTAACAGGCATAATAACAAGAAAAGATATCGACAAAGCAATAAAACATGGCTTGTCTCATGCTCCTGTAAAAGGATTTAAATCAGGAGAAATTATTACTGCGACTCCGGACACAACACTGGAAGAGATACAAAGGCTCATGATAGAAAACGGAATAGGAAGGATTCCCATCGTTTCAAAAAACAAAATTATCGGGATAATTACAAGAAAAGATTTACTTAGATCATTGAATTATAAAGAAGTACAGGACTTGCCGGAAATAGGTATTTTGGAAGAAAAGCCTGATTATTTTAAGGTAAACATCAAAGAAAGAATAAGGAAATTGTTTCCTGAATCGATAAAAGACGTACTCATGGCAGTATCCAACCTTGCAAAAGAACTTAAATACAAGGTTTATCTGGTGGGAGGAGTAGTCAGGGATATTTTATTAAATAAACAAAATTTTGATATAGACATCGTTATCGAAGGCGATGGTATAAATTTCTCAAACAAGCTTGCCGACAAGATAAACGCAAAAGTATGGACTCACAGAAAGTTTAAAACAAGCGTGATTGTTCTTGAAAATAAAAGACATATCGATGTTGCTACTGCAAGAATAGAGTATTATGAAAAGCCGGCGGCATTGCCAGATATTGAACAAGCAAGTATAAAACAGGATTTATACAGAAGGGATTTTACCATAAATTCGATGGCTGTTTCATTAAACAAGGATAATTATATGACCCTGCTTGATTTTTTCGGAGGCAGAAAAGATCTGACAAACAAAAAAATCAAAGTCATGCATAAATTAAGTTTTGTGGAAGATCCAACCAGAATTTTCAGAGCCGTAAGGTTTGAACAAAGGTTTGCGTTTAAAATCGATATTGCAACGGAAAATCTCATTAGAAATGCAATCAGAATGGAGATAATATCAAAACTGACAGGCGTGCGGATAAGGGATGAACTTATTGCAATATTCGAAGAAGAATCACCCGGCAAACCGCTAAAAAGACTTTATGAATTAGGTGCTCTTGAGAAAATAAACATTCATGTAAAAATAGATACGAGATTCGAAAACAAATTAATAAAAGTTTTATCGGGATATGAAAAGATTAAAAAATTTTACGGTGAATGTTTGAAGAGATGGAGACTTGTTTTTTGTATGCTGCTATGTGATTTTGATGAAAACGAAATAATAAGGTGGTGCAGCGAAATGAAAGTTCGCAAGAAAGATACGGAAATAATACTGAGCTCCGTAAAGATGAAGAAAAATACGGTGGAAAAACTAAGAGGACGTATTTTAAATAATTCCGAGCTTTATTTGACTTTGAAAAACGTTCCCGCCGAACTTCAGGTAATTCTTTATAGTTACGGAAGCAACATAATGCAAAATATATCAAATTACGTACAAAATCTAAAAGATGTCAAACTATCTATAAATGGAGATACGCTGATGAAACTGGGATTCAGGCGTGGTTCGGAAATAGGAAAAGCCTTGGAAAAGCTGATACTTTTAAAACTTGACGGAAAAATAAAAAATGATGAAGACGAAATATTGCAAGCCAAAAATTTGCTGACCTCAGTTTTTTTTAAAATAAATTAATACTTAAGGAAATGACGGCAATAAAAGAAAGCATTCGATAAAAAAATAAAGGTCGTTTCCAATTAAAAGGATAATCAAAAGGATATGGATTGGATATTTGATCTAAACGTTAAATCTGAATTCTATGATATTTCCGTCTTCGACAACGTATTCTTTGCCTTCTGATCTAAGAAGACCTTTTTGTTTTGCTTTTGCAAAAGAACCGCCTGCATCCATAAAATCGGAAAATGCAACGATTTCGGCTCTTATGAATCCTCTTTCGATGTCCGAGTGTATCTTGCCGGCAGCTGCGGGAGCTTTATCGCCTTTTTTTATAGTCCAGGCACGCACCTCATCGGGACCGGCAGTCAAAAAGCTTATATATCCCAGTAAGCTATACGAAGCTCTTACAAGCTTGTTGATGCTTAACTCACTGATTTTCATTTCATTCATGAAAACTTCTTTATCTTCAGGATTTAGTTGAGAAATTTCTTCTTCGATTTTTGCGCAAACCGAAATTACTTCGGAATTTTCTTTTTTTGCATAATCTTTGATTTTTATGACAAGCTCAAAATCCTGGCTTTTCGCAGCCAAATCTTTTTCGGAAATATTTGCGCAATATATGACTGGTTTCAAGGTAAGGAGGCCCAGAGATTTTATTTGCTTGATTTCGCTTTCGTCCAGGCTTAAGTTTCTCGCAGGTATTTCTTCTTCGAGTCCCGTCTTTATCCTTTTTAAAATTTCTGCTTCAAATTTTTCTCCAGGCTCGATATTTCTTGTTTTTTTGCCGATCGATTCCATCCTTTTTTCTACCAACTCAAGATCGGAAATTATCAGCTCAAAATTTATGGTTTGAATATCCCTTATCGGGTTTATGTCTTTTTCCTCATAAGCTATATTTTCGTCGGTAAAACATCTTACGACATGTATAAGAGCATCAACTTCGCGGATATATGTAAGGAATTTATTTCCGATACCTTCGCTTTTCCCCGAGCCTTTAGTAAGTCCGGCAATATCAACAAATTCAACGTACGCAGGAGTCGTTTTTTTAGGTTTAAATATTTCAGACAGCTTGTCCAGTCTTTCGTCAGGAACGGCAACCACTCCTATATTAGGCTTGGCTGTCGAAAAAAGATATGTGGAAGTAGATGCGCCGACTTTTGTCAGTGCGTTAAAAAGTGTAGTCTTGCCTGTATTGGTTAAGCCTATTATTCCAAGTTTCATTCTTATTTTTTAAAAAATAAAGTTTTTTTACGAAGTAAGAGATTATAAACTTTTTTATTTAATAAATAAAGCTGCTGACATAAATTTGCATGTATTTTGATATGAATACATATAATGTGCATGCCAATCAACAGCAATGTGAATAGCGATTGATTATAAACAAGAAAATTTGCATAAAAAGATAAATTCCTTCAATAAACAAACAATTCAAAAATTAAATGAAATTGCCGATCACAGAAAAACATCGATGAAATTTTTAATAAAATAATCATAAAACAATCATGCAAGAATTTAAAAACAGCTAGATTTTTGAAGCGAGATAAGCTGCGCCCAAAGCTCCCGTTATCTGAGGTTCAAAAGGTATGCAAAGTTTGACTGCCAGTTTTTCTTCGATTGCATTGGAAATACCTGAATTTTTTGCGACTCCTCCGGTAAGGCAAACAGGTTTTTCCAAACCGATTCTCGAAACCATCGAAATTATTCTGTCGGCAATGGAATAAATCAATCCTTTTATGATTCTTTCTTTAGGAATTCCTTGACCAATCAAAGAAACTATCTCGGATTCTGCAAATACGGTACATGTTGATGTTATGTCAACTTTGTCTTTGGTGTTCAAAAAAATTTCTCCAAAGTTTTCAAGGTTGATTTCAAGAGTTTTTGCCATAACTTCGAGAAATTTTCCTGTTCCTGCGGCACATTTATCATTCATTAAAAAATCTATCGGTTTTTTTGTAATTTTATCTATCTTAATTATTTTCGAATCTTGTCCGCCTATATCAATTATGGTGGCAGTATCAGGAAATATTAAAGTAACTCCGCTTGCATGGCATGTGATCTCGGTAATATTTTTGTTTGCAAATTCGACATTTACTCTTCCATATCCCGTGGCAACGATAGAATCGATTTCATCTTTGTTTATTTTTGCACCGGCAAGCGCATTGTTAAATGATTCAAGAGCGGCAGTTTTACTATTCGATCCTGTTTTATTGACTATATAGGAAAGAATCTTATAGTTTTTATTTTCATCAATATCAAGAATCAGTGCTTCTGTCGATACCGAACCGATGTCAATTCCGCATGTATACATCTCAAACTCCTAAAATCAAAACAATTTTTTATTGAATAATTTTATTAAAAAGACTGTCCGGTTTTTAAATATTTGATAGCGAACCGATTTCCAGCCAAAGAAAATCGATATATTTTTTTTAAGTTTCATTATATAAAATTTATATGGAATTAAGTATTTCCGTGAATCCCTCGACTCTTGTTTTGATCTGACCCGCAGGATAGTTTTTAGTGTCCACGCAGTCCCCATCCAAAACAAGAACAGGAATTCCCTGCTTGTTAAATGAATCCTTAACGATTCTTGACAAACCGTTGCTTTGACGGCATCCCCAATGTGAAAACATTATGATTCCGTCAATATCATATGAATCAGCCAGACGATGCATTGCGCTCAATCTGTTTCTGCCATCTCCTCTTAACGGATTTGACAGCATTTTACACGCAAGGCTTTCGAAGGGTTTTTCGGGATCAAGCTCGTCCCAGAAAATGTTGGAAGTTTCTTCTAAAACGATTCTGCAGTTATTGTTTTCGAGAATATTAAATATCTCATTTTTGTAATATGGCTTCAAATGCATCCACAATACCTTCTTCATTTTTTTATCTTTATCCTGTTTTAATAATTTCTCCTTAAGTTCGTTTCTTATTATTTCATATAATTTTATATTTTCCATTGTTCCGCACAAACCAAAAAACGGAAGAATGAAATTTAAACCGTTAAAATATTGGGGATAGTCAAACAAGTGCTTCCTTATGTCATTTACTTCTATCGCAAGTTTTCTGAATTCGTTTGAATAAACTATAGCTTTTTTAAGACTTTCGATATCTGGTTTTTTGTTTAACTTTTTTGAAATGTCGTAAAAAATATGCTCAAGCTGCTTTGACAGATAATTTAAAGACGCTTTGTCATTTTCATAAGGAACATTTATAAGATAAAAATTTTTTTCGATGCCATATTTTCTGGAAAAACTTTGAAAAGAACAACATGCTGCGTCACAAGCAAGATTGCTTGAAAAAATAAACGATGGCTTTGGAAATAAATCCATTTCGCATGCTCCGGTCGCACTTCGGTGAAACGT
>JAQUMQ010000056.1 GCA_028718045.1 Actinomycetota bacterium | reverse complement strand
GGCTTAAAAGATTATTTAACTGAATTAATCACCAGAGAAACTACGATTTCGAGGATAAATGAGATAATTTCCTTTCAAGAATTTAACGAACTTATCGGATTGAAGGAATATCTTGAATTAGAAAAAAGGTACCAAATAAACTAATAAAATTATAAATTTATATACTTATAGATGTTAGTTTAGTTATTTTAACAAAAAAGTATTCTAGTTCTACGCTATGCTTAAATAGCATAAAGGTAGAATATATTTATGGTAACTAAATAGAAGCAACAATAAGCTTGATTTATTTTCAAAAATAATATTCGGAGGTATTTTTTGATGAAAATTACAAAAATGGAAATTTACCCCATAAGTGTAGGTATGAATCCGGAGTATTTTACCAGTTTAAAAAGTGCTCTAGGTCCATGGAGTGTATGTAGGTATATTGTTATAAAAATGTATACTAATGAAGGGGTTATTGGACTAGGAGAAGTGCCACCCGTTATGTTCTGTTCTCGAGAAGGCCAAAGTACTATTACAGCCGTAATTAAAGATTATTTAGCACCATTAATAATAGGTAAAGATCCTTTTAATATTGAAGAAATTTGGAAAGAAATGGATAAGTTAGTTCCAGGTAGCCCACTGGCTAAAAGTCCAATAGATATAGCGCTTTATGACATCCTAGGCAAGGTGCTTAATGTGCCTATTTGCAAACTGTTAGGTGGGATAGTCAGGGAAAGAATACCACTAACGGGAGTAGTAGGATATGATGAATCAATTAATAATATGATTAAACTGGGCGAAAAATGGATGAATCAGGGATATAAAAGTTTAAGGTTTAAAATTGGCAGAGGTTTAAAAAAAGATGAAGAGCTTTTAAAAGCTATTAGAAAGGATTTGGGTGAAGAAGTAAAAATAAGAGCAGATGTTAACCAAGTATATACTCCTGATGAAGCAGTAAAAGTGGTTAAGACTTTAGAAAAATACGATATGGAGGCAATAGAACAGCCAGTTCCATGGTATGATATAAAAGGCCTATCACTTGTTAATAAATCATCTCATATCCCCATTATGCCGCATGAATCTCTCTATAATATTCATGATGCAATTCAGCTTATTAATAATGATGCTATAAGTCTATTTGGGCTTAAAATGTATAGACCAGGAGGTGGGCTATCAAATGCTTTAAAAGTGCGGACACTTAGTGAGCTTTATGATATTCCTTGTACAATCATTTCTTGTCTTGAGTTAGGAGTGAGTACGGCAGCTTCCATGCAGTTTGCTTCAACTATAAAAAGACTAGACTTTGCTTGCGAAGCTACAGGACCTGTTGCCCTTGGTGGAGATGTTGTGAAAAATCCTATCATTATTAAAGAAGGTTATGCAGAAGTACCCCAGGGAATTGGTATAGGAGTTGAATTAGATAAGGACAAATTAAAAAAATATAGTGAAGGTATAATAGTTTGCGATGAAACTCTAGAAGTTAAAAGTTAACACTGTATTATGAAAAATTAAAATCCTACTAATTAGGATAAATTCATTGTAGATGATGTCCTAAGTGATGAATGTATGTAATTTTATATGTATGATTAGAGAGATAATACTTGGGAGAGCCAAATTGATGAGTTTTTCAAATTTTCGTATTAATACTAGATTTAGATTAAAAGAACAAAATTTAAGGATGAAAAGAGATAGATAACATGATCATCAGTGAAGAAATTGCTAAATTTATTGAAAAAACAAATTTTAATGATTTTTCACAAGAGATTATTGAAAAAGCTAAACAGTGTATTCTAGACGTTATAGGAGTTACGTTATATGGTTCTACCTTCTATGCATCAGATATATGTTTATCAGTGGTAAACGATTTCTCTGATCATAAGAAGGAAGCTACAATTCTAGGGAAAAAACAGAAAACTTCGAGCGTTTTTGCAGCAATGGTAAATGGTATTTCTGCTCACATTACTGATTATGATGACTATCTGAAATATTTTGGTCATCCATCTAGTGTCCTTATATCAGCCCTATTGCCAGTTGCAGAGTCAAAAAATGTTAATGGAAGAGATTTTATTACAGCATTTATATTAGGAGTTGAAATTGGAAGTAAATTGGGAACATCAATGAGCATGAACCATTACCAAGTAGGTTTCCATACAACAAGCACGGTAGGGGTAATAGCTGCAAGTATTGCCCTTTCTAAACTGTTAAAGTTTAATGTTTCACAAACTATTAATGCCATAGGAGTTGCTACTTCTTGTTCAAGCGGAATTAGGCAAAATTTTGGTACTATGACTAAAGCTTGGCACGTAGGGCATGCTTCTTCTATGGCTGTTTTCACAGCTTTATTATCTCAAGTAGGTTTTGAATCATCAAAGGAAGCTTTAGAAGGGCCGGCTGGTTTTATAAATGCCTTTCAAGGAGAGGGTAAAATATCTCCGTTAAAAGATTTGGGTAATCCTTATTCAGTACAAAATATTAGATTTAAAAAATATCCGTCCTGCTATATGACTCATCCCGGGATAGATGCTGCATTAAAAATTAGGAAAACAATTGAGAATGAATTTGAAAACATTAAGATGATTACTTGCGAAATGACAGCAGTATCCAAAACTGTATTGATTTATAATAATCCTGTAAACATACAACAAGCACGATTTAGTATAGAGTATTGCGTTGCTGTGGCATTATTAACTGGGAAAGTAGGTCCAGAACAATTCACTGAACAATATTTTATAAAAGAAAGTCATAGATTTAAAGTAATATTAAATAAATTTATCAAAAAATACAACCCTGAATTAGACGAAATGACCAGAAAGAAAAAACTTTGCAATCCCACCAGATTAACAATTCTGTTAAAAGATGGAACTAAATATAATAGTTTTGTTGCAAATGCAGAAGAAGACCTGTTAACTTGGGAATCAATCGAGAATAAGTTTTATAATTGCTGCCAAGAGGTGGTTGACTTAAAAAATATTGAGAATGTGATAAAAATACTAAAAAATATGGAAGAATTGAAAAATATAAAAGAGTTGACAGATATTTTATAAAACTGAAAAAATTGATTAAAGAGATACTATAAAAATTATAGAAGATACTTATATTTAACATCAAGAAAAGGAAATATGATGAATAACCAGATACAATTTACTTTAACTGTAAATGCGGGAAAATGGTTGATAGCAAAAGCTATAAGTGAATTAAAATATGTTAAGAAAGCTGTTACAAATGGAACATTACTGTTATTCGGTGGAACTACAGTTTCTGCTTTGACAGAAATATTAAAAAGAACCTCTTTAAGGATATCTGGAAGAATTACACCGAGAGGAACGGTTACTGCCTACGAAAAAATTGACAACATTCCACATTCCATAGTTATACATAAAGGTAAGATATACGATTTAGAAAGAAATTTAGAATCAAATGAAATTATAAAAAAAATGGGTAAATATGATGTAATAATTACCGGAGCCAATGGCTACGATGCCAGGGGAAATGCAGTTTTAATGGCAGGTGCCTATGGAATGGGAAGTCGTGGGCATCTCTTGGCTACTATATATTCAGAGGGTTCTAAAATAATTATAGCTGCTGGTTTAGAAAAATATATGCCTGGTTCAGTTATTGATGCCATTAACTATGCAGGTCGTAATTCATCAGTATGGTCTATGGGCTGCTCTGTTGGCCTAGTCCCTCTTATTGGCGAGATAGTCAATGAAATCGAAGCTATAAAGATATTAACCGGAATTCAGGCAATTGTTATAGGGAAAGGTGGAATCAACGGAGCTGAGGGTAGCTCAACAATGATTGCTCAGGGAAGTAATGATTCTTTAGGTAAACTAGCTCAATTGATTGGATGGTCTTTACAAAAAAATATAAGTGGACTTCCTGAAAGCTTGAAAGAATGTACCAGAGGAATAAACTCGTGCTCCCACCACTTGGGTTGTTGCTATAAATCTGGCAAATTATTTAAAAGAATTATATAGAAGTATTCAGAACAGAAATACTTTAACCATTATTTATCAAAAAAAGGGGGTGTAAAAGACCTAAAAATAATTTCAAGCAATAAATTGCTAAAAATAGGAGGTGATTTTTTATAATATAAATTTATTTTTAAAACAATAATGTATAAAAATAATGTTTATTTTATGTTACAAATATGTATTAAGGGGGTAAAGAATCATGAAATTAAAGATTTTTAATTTTATAATGTTCATAGTTGTAGTGATTTTTGTATGTTCATATAACATTGTTTTCGCAGATTATGAGAATTATCCTGAGAAACCCATAGAGTGTATTATTTCTTTTTCATCAGGAGGTTCCTCCGATTTAACTATGCGTGTTTTTAATAGCCTTCTCTTTCCTGAATACTTATCCCAACCGTTAGTTCTTATTAATAAGCCAGGAGCGGGAGGTTCTCTTGGACTTTCTGAAACAGCTCGAGCAAAACCAGATGGATATACAATTGGTACCGCAGCTACATCTGGGTTAACAATAATTCCACTAATTCGGGAGGTTCCTTATAGCATTGAAGATTTAACGCCAATTTGTGTATTGATGGAGTTTATTGGAAATATTACCGTTGCTAAAGATGCACCTTGGAATAGCTTAGATGAACTAATAGAATATTCTAGAGAAAATACAGTTAAGTATTCTACAACAGGTGCATGGACGTTGGATGATTTAGTGATAAAGCAACTTAATAAAATAACCGGAACAGAATGGGTGCATGTTCCTTTTACTGGAAGTCCCGAAGCGGTACATGCACTTATGTCGGGAGTGGTTGACGTGAGTTGTACTTATGGTTCACAACTTCCTTATATTAAATCTGGAGAAATAAAAGCACTAGCTATTTGCGGAAACGGACATCCTCTTTTACCAGATGTTCCTACATTTGAAGAATACGGTTATGATATACAATCGTCTTCGGTCATGGGAATCTTAGGTCCAAAAGATTTACCTCAACACATTGTTGATAAACTAGAAAAAGCTTTTTACAATGTTTACCATAATACTGATTATCAAGTATTAGTTGGCGAGAAATTAGGATATGGTGTAACTTGGATGGGTTCAGAAGAATATAACAGGTTAAATAAAGAAACAATTAAGAAGATGAGTGAGATTTTAAAAGAATATGATGAATATATAGAGTAAGTAAATTAAACCGTTGGGCTAAAAACATTACATTAATTGCTAAAAGTTTTTTGGAAAATTTTATAATCGTAAATCATTGAAAAATATTGTTTTACAAAAATTGAGTACGCCAAGGGTAATTCAACTCTGGAAATACTCATTATTTAAAATTTAATTTAAAATTGAGCTTATTGGTTATTGGTATTATCGATTGCCAATAAGCTCAAAAAAAGTATTTTTAGTCGTAGTTTAACCCAATTATTTTAGCAATACCATTAGGTAAATAATAAATTATGTATTTACTTAGATAGATAATAGTTTCAAGTATTTGAAAAGAATATTTAATAGCAATGAAAATTAAAGTAAGGAGATAAAAATAGGATGAAAAGTGATGTAACCATTGGAATACTGGTTTCTTTCTTGGGGATAATGGTATTATTCTTTTCACAAAGAATCATTAGTGGTATTACAAAGTTTGATGTTTTGACTCCCCACTTTTTTCCTACTATTATAGCTATTTGTTTAATTGTATTTGGCTTAGGATTAAGTATATCAAATATTATTAATTATTACAAAAAAAACCAAAGTATTTCTAATATAAAAAAAGAAAAAGAAAGAGTCGATTATTTTCAAGTACTTAAAGTTATATTGCTTACAATAGTTTATATTTTTTTTATAGAATTGTTTGGTTTTATTTTAACTACGATAATAGTACTAGGATTATTAATGTATTTATTTGGAGAGAGAAAGTTGATAGATATTGTGATAGTAAGTATTGTTACGACTTCTCTGTTTTATTATTTTTTTGTACGTTTATTTAATATAGCGTTGCCAACAAAAATCTTTTTATATAGGTAATGGGATAAAACAGAATATATGTAAATTACAAAAAATAATCTATTTTAGGAGTTCAACTAAATGTTAAAAGATATAATATTAGGGTTTCATATTTTTTTATCTATTAACAATATTATAGCTATTATAATAGGAATGATAATTGGAATTATAGTAGGTGCGCTCCCTGGCTTAGGCCCTTCAATAGCTTTGGCAATTATGATACCAATGACTTTTACAATGCAGCCAGCCACTGCAATATTACTTCTCTGCGCAGTATATGTTGGGGGTTCTTATGGGGGTAGCATCTCATCAATTTTAATTAATACTCCTGGTACAGCCGGAGCTGCTGCTACAGCACTAGATGGATACCCATTAGCAAAACAGGGTAAAGCACAGAAAGCTTTGTTAATGGCTTTATATGCTTCAACCACTGGTCATTTTATAGGAACACTCAGCCTTTTGCTGTTATTTCCATATCTGTCTATGTTAGCTCTTAAATTTGCTCCACCTGAAATCACTTTGCTAGTGTTTTTGGCTTTGACTATTATTGCTTCTCTTTCTGGTAAATCCATTATTAAGGGACTAATTGCTGCTACACTAGGAATGCTATTTTCTTCAATTGGTCTTGATCCAATCATTGGAGTAAGACGATTCACATTCGGTATTTTAGGATTGGATTCAGGGCTAGAGCTTGTTCCTAGTGTAATAGGAATATTTGCTCTTTCAGAGATCTTTATACAAGCGGAAAATATATTGGTGGGTCATGCTCAACCTGCTCTACCTCAATCAAATAATCTAAATGATCAAAAATTACCTATTAGAGAATTTTTTGAACATAGAATAAACATTATTCGTTCTTCTCTAGTAGGTATTTTTATAGGCATACTACCTGGCATAGGCGGTTCTACCGCAGCTTTCTTTGCATATGCTCAAGCGAAAAAAGCCTCCAAGAATCCCAAAACTTTTGGCGAAGGTAATATAGAAGGTATTTGTGCAGCTGAAGCTGCAAATAATGCAGTAGTTAGTTCTGCTTTAGTGCCACTATTTTCATTGGGTATCCCAGGTTCTTTAGCTGCAGCACTTCTTTTGGGAGCTTTATTAATACATGGATTAATTCCTGGTCCTCAACTTTTTAAAGAACAAGGTCCACAGATGTACGCTATAATCATTGGATTATTTGCATGTACGATCTCTTTGTATTTAATAGGCTTGGGGGCAATAAAAATAGGATATCTAGTAACTAGGATAAAAGCATCCATTTTATTTCCAATAGTTTTAATTTTATGTGTAGTTGGTGCTTTTGCTACAAAAAATAGTATGTTTGATTTGAAGGTCATGTTTTTCTTTGGGATACTTGGCTATTTGTTAAGGAAATATGAATTTCCTTTATCCCCTCTTGTTATAGCGTTTATTCTTTGTAACAAATTTGAAGTTGCTCTTAGACAGACATTAATAATTTCAGAGGGGAGTGTAAATATCTTTTTTAAAAGACCTCTATGCTTAACTTTTATTATAATTGGTGTATTCTTTCTTATTGGGATAATAATGAGAATATCAAAACAACGAAGTGGTCCAAATCTTTTAGCAAAAATTAAAAAAATTAAAATATATTAAAAAAGAAAATTACCAGGAGTTTTAAGTATAACAGATGTTGGATAAAGAATTATAATGGTGTTTTTGCTGCATAGATTGAATTTACTAGTTGTATAATATCGATTTTTAATAGAAAAATATATTTATAAAGTTTGAGAAGCTCTATTTATACATTAATGTGCCAGGGCATGACTAAATAATAGAATTAAACTCCCGTTAAACAAAAATTTTAAAAACGGCTTAGCTTATTTTTTATAAAGATAAGGATTATTAATGGGAAAAACAATAGTTAAAAAAATATTATCAATCCATACTGAAACAAAGAACTTTAATGTTGGGGATATCATAAATGTTAAGGTTGATTTTGCCTTTAGTAATGATATTACTGCTCCCCTTGCAATAGAATTCTTCGAGGAATGCAAGGCTAAAGATGTGTTTGATAAAACCAGGGTAGGTATTATTCCGGATCACTTTACCCCGAACAAAGATATTAAATCAGCAGAACACAGCATAATACTAAGA
>JAQUMQ010000055.1 GCA_028718045.1 Actinomycetota bacterium | reverse complement strand
CAAAATTCGCGTCGGCGCAACGCGTAAGCCAATATAGAAAAGGCCCGTAATACGGAGTACTATGATTGATTACCGTGTCGATGTGATCCTTACAGCTTGCCTCAAATATCGGTTGCGGAAACTCTTATGAATTTTTATTTCTATACCTTTACCTTGAAATATCAAAACCGGTACATGTTAAATTACCAGTAAATACCTGCAAAAACAAGGTTAAAGAGGAGCTTAAAATTTGCCAAGAGTTTAAAGCATAAGTCAAAGTATAAATAACTTTGCGTAATTTTTCCCTTTAGTTATTTTATGACCAAATACAAATAATGTTAATTTTAAATAAGCTTTCTTATAAGTAAGAAATTTCAATCCTCGATAACATCGTTTATAAACCGCATATAAAGCAAGAGATTAAAAATTAAGCTTAATAAGTTCCACTCCCGCTTCTTCCAAGAGCTCCAATGCAAAATAATCAGGATATTCTTCGTAATAATATATTTTTTTAATTCCGGCATTTATAAGCATTTTTGCACAAAGGATGCATGGTTGCGTAGTCGAATAAACGTCCGATCCCGCTATCTGTACACCGTGATAAGCTGCCTGAATCACCGCGTTTTGCTCTGCATGAAGAGCACGGCAAATTTCATGCCGTTGCCCCGACGGTACATCCATATCCTGTCTCATACACCTACCTATCTCGAGACAGCTTTTGACACCTCTCGGAGCTCCGTTATATCCTGTTGTTAATATTCTTTTATCCTTGACAATTATTGCTCCCACTTTTCGCCTCAAGCATGTTGATCGCGTGGCAACCTGTTTGGTTATTGCAATAAAATATTCATCCCATGTTGGTCGATGTTTAGACATATATACTTATGTTTATATTTTAAATAGCTATCAATTCAATCAAAATTATTGATATATTTATTTTTTCTTCGGTGCAGGTTTAGGTCTTATATGTATATCTGTCAACTTTTCAAGAACATTATTGGGGCAAGCTTCTATGCAGGCTCCACACGAATCGCATTTGCTGTAATCTATTTCCGGTATCGATTTTGCTTCATTCCAAGTTATTGCACCATTTTCGCAAGCTTTGACACACTTTCTGCACCTTATGCACCCAAAATCACATTTTCCTCTGCCGGGTATATTTTTTAATCCTTCATAGCTGCATAAAAAAACTACTTTTGCATCTGCCGGAACAAGCTTTATTATTTTTCTGGGACATTCCTTGACGCAAAGCCCGCAACCTATGCATTTACTCACATCTATTACGGCAATTTTTCTGTCTATGTCGATTGATATCGCTTTTTGGGGACATACTTTTATGCAATCTCCCAAACCAAGACAACCATAAGGACATTTTTTAAATCCTCTCAATATTTTGTTAGCGGATTTGCAGGATCCAACCCCAAGATATGTCCCGATATTTTCACAATTTCCGGTACAGCTTACAACTGCTTTCTTGTTCATCGAATCTTTATCTATTTGAAGATCGAGGCTTTTCTCAAGATCGTCCAGCATTTTCTGATTCTGCAAAACCGTCGTACAGGTATTGCTAAAAAACACATTCTTGTCTTTTGCCAAAGCTTGAGCATACGCAAAACATCCGGGAAATCCACAAGCTCCGCAATTCATTCCCGGAAGTTTTTCTGAAACTTCTTCGGCTTTTTGCAAAGAAGCCGGTTCGGGAGGTAGCGTTCTGTTCGTCACCCATATAAGAATTCCGCACACTATGCCTATGGCTGTTAAAATTAAAATCGGTATCCACATATTTTTTCCTGTTTGGCAATATATTAAATATTTTTAATAATCGATTATAAAAATTATTTAAAATCAGTATTTTGAACTAAAAAACAATTACAGTAAACCGTTAAATCCCATGAATGCCAGCGAAAGCAAAGAAGCTATAATAAATGCGATAGGCAGTCCTCTCATAGATTTTGGAGTATCTGCAAGTTCATTTTTCTCTCTTATCGCTGACATTATAATAAGTATCAACGTAAAACCCAAACCTCCGCCAAGCGCGCTTATTATGCTCTGCATCAACGAATAATTATTCTGAGCATTTATTAGCGTAACTCCAAGAACAGCACAATTTGTCGTAATAAGAGGCAGGTAAATACCAAGAGCATTGTATAATGTTATATTCGTTCTTTTGATAACAATCTCCACGATTTGAACAAGAGCTGCAATAACCAATATATATATGATTATATTCATAAATTCGACGTCATACGGTATCAATATATACTTATGTATGATACTCGTAGCAACCGAAGCTATTACCATTACTAGCGTTACTGCGGTACCCATGCTTATGGCATTGGTAAGTTTCTTTGAAACTCCAAAGAAAGGACATAGCCCCAAAAATTTTGATAATATAAAATTGTTTATCAGTACCATTCCAAGAAATATCGTAAGCAGGCTATTCATTTTTAAGCACCCCTAATAATTTAAATAACGCCATTAAAAGAGCGATGACGATAAATGCTCCCGGCGGCATGATAAATATCGTAAGCGGTGATTGGGACAAAACAGGAATAGCAAATAATTTCTTTCCGAATATTTGAAGACTTCCTGTTCCTAAAACTTCCCTTAAAAATGAAATTATTATTAAAGAAACAGTAAATCCCAATCCTACTCCTATACCGTCAGCCATGGAAAGAAGCACCGGATTTTTCGAAGCAAAAACCTCAGCCCGGCCAAGAATTATGCAGTTTACGACTATCAGAGGCAAATAGATACCCAAAGATTCATAAAGCGGCGGTATATATGCTTCGAAAAGCAAACTGAGTATCGTAACAAATGCTGCTATTACTACAATAAAAACAGGAATTCTTACCATGTTGGGAGTTATTTTTCTTATGAGTGAAATTATGATATTGGATCCAAGCAAAACAAAAATTACTCCCGCACCCATTCCAAGAGCATTGTCAACCGAAGTAGTCACGGCAAGTGTCGGACAAAGACCTAAAACGAGTACAAACACGGGATTTGTCAAAACGATTCCCTTTGCTATTTCCTTCCAGAATCTTTTGGCGGTAAATTTTTCTTCTATTTCCATCATGTTATTATTTTAAAATCTTTTATTTTATTTAATTTATATTTTGTCAAATCAAACCGGTTAACTTATATAATTATCCTTATTGTCGAATACTTTGTTAATTGCTGCCTAAAATAACTTGCCTGTTTAAATTTCGTTATTGCTTTAATTTCGGCGTTATATCCTTGAACTTGGATATACTTTAATTTGGCATTATATGCTTTAATAACCATTATTCTTTATTATTTCAATCTTATCATTCAGCTCTTCTCTGACCGAATCCGTTACAGCCCTCGAGCTTATTGTAGCGCCGCTGATAGCATCGACTCTACCGCCATCTTTATTCAAAACAACTTCGTTTGACTTAAGACCTTTAAACTGATCGGTAAAAGAGCTTAAAGTTATTTTTGAGCCAAGGCCAGGAGTTTCTGAATTGGACAACACGACTATTTCTTTGAGCGCAAAATCCTTGTCTATCCCTACCAAAGTCTGAATTTCTCCTCCATATCCTTTTCCTTTGGCAATAAAAGCATAGCTTATTGATTTACCGTCTTTTAAAATTATATAAATATCATCTTTAAGCTCGTATTTTTCCATATCGGGAAAAATGTTTTTGAGCTGGTTAAGTATCTTTGCTTCTCTTTGTTCAAGTATCTTCACTCTTGTTATGTTACTCACATACATCAAAAGCACTACTGCAACCAGAACAATTATCGTAAGGAAAACTACAGGATAAAACTTGTTTTGCATTATCTTGATACCTGAATTTTTATTTTTTTCTCTTATCATTTTCGATAAATTAAACTCTTTTTAGAAACCTATGGTAAAATATTTAACTCTTTGCTTTTGCTTTTGATTTCTCTTTTATAAATCCAAACGGCTTGGGCAAAACATATCTATCGATAAGGGGCGTAAATCCGTTCATTATAAGTATCGAAAAACAAACACCTTCAGGCATTGCTCCGAATTTCCTTATCACGAAAGTTATAAGACCGCATCCCAGTGCGAATATGGCTCTGCCTAAGCTTGTTACAGGAGTCGTGACATAATCGGTTGCCATAAATATTGCTCCGAATATCAAACCTCCCGCAAGCACCTGAAACAAAACATCTTCTTTCCAAATTAAGGAAAATATTGCGACGGTACCTATATATATAAGAGGCACCTTCCAATCTATTATTTTAAATATAACAAGAAAAACGAAAGCCAGCAGGAGCAAAAACGCAGAAGTTTCCCCAATCGAACCCCCGATATTTCCGAAAAACATATCCTTGTATAAAGCTGCCTTGCTGCCTTCTTGTACAAAGCTTTCGCTTAAAGGAGTTGCCGAGGTAACGGCATCTACGCTAAAATCCCAAGGCAAATACCAACTGGTCATTTCGACGGGAAAACATATCGCTATGAATGCTCTGCCTGCAAGGGCAGGATTAAATATGTTATAACCTATGCCTCCAAAAGCTTCCTTTGCTATTGCAATAGAAAAGACTGAACCTATAACAACCATCCAGATAGGGGTCCTTGGAGGCAAAGTCAAAGCAAGAAGAAGTCCCGTAATCATGGCACTACCATCCATTACGAATTTTTTCTTTCGGGCTTTTTTGATTATAAATTCAGTTAAGACAGCAGAAGCTGTCGAAGCTATGATTATCCATAATGCCTTCAAGCCAAAAAAATAAATTGCTGAAGCAGTTGGGAAAATAAGGCTTATCAGAAAGATATACATTATTTTTGAAGTCGAAAATCCACTCCAAATATGAGGTGAGTGTGATATCAGCAATGCTTCTTTGCCGATAAAGCTGCTTTTATTTGGTTTTTCAGTCTTTTTGCTTTCGGAAATTTTATCCGTTTTTTTATCATCAGAACTTATATCCATCTTTTTATTCTCAGAACTTATATTGATATCACTGTTGTTAATATTGTTAAAAGCAACATTTTTTGCATCTTTGTTTTTAATTTCCTGTTCGTTATTATGTTTTTTATTTTCCATATCCAACCAAAACACTCTTCGCAGTTTTGATATAAGCAACGATAGGTATTCCGGCAGGACAAACATAAGCACATGAACCGCATTCGATACAAGTATTTATATGGTAATCCGGTAAAACCTCGTACTTGCTGTTTTTTGCGTAAGCTGCATATATCAACGGCATCAAGTTCATCGGGCATATGTTTACGCATCTTCCGCACCTTATGCAATTGCCCTCCTGAATATTTTCAAAGTGTTTTAACAAAATACAGCTTACTGCCTTCGTTATGGGAAAACTCAAATCGGCAATAGCATTACCCATCATGGGACCGCCCATGATGATTTTTGTTTTGCCTGTATTTAATTCACCGCAGCAAGACAGCATATCCTTAACAGGTGTTCCGATTCTAACCAAAAAATTCTGCGGCTTCTCCACGTCGCCTGTTACGGTCACTACCTTTTCAACAAGAGGCGTGCCTGTTGAAAGCGAATCAAAAACAGCTTTGGATGTACCCACATTATTTACGACAACCCCAATATCCATCGGCAGTTTCCCTACGGGAACTTTCTTTCCAATGACATTTTTTATAAGAATTTTTTCAGCTCCCATGGGATATCTTGATTTCAACGAGACTACCCTGAATTTTTGTCCAAGCCCTGAATCTTCTATCAACTTGGCAAACAGCGCTATTGCATCCCGCTTATTATCCTCTATGGCAATATACACGAATTCCGGAGAAATAACCTTGAATATGATGTAAGCTCCCGCTAATACCTGCCAGCCGTATTCCAGCATTATCCTGTGATCCGCCGTAATAAAAGGTTCGCATTCGCAACCGTTTAAGATGAGTGTGTCTATTTTTTTCGTAGTTGCAAGCTTTACATGAGTAGGAAAAGTTGCTCCGCCTAAACCAACGATTCCCGCATTTTTTATCCTTTTTATCAGCTCCTCGTTGGGTATTTCCTCTATCGCTTTCTTAAGCATATCCCATAGATTTTTCAACTCTCCCGAATTGCCTTTTGATTCGTTCAAATCCAAAGGCTTGCCTTGTGTCTTATCAAGACAATCGCTATATATTTCATTAAGCTTGTCACATATATTTTTTACACCGGGTTCAGGCTTAAGATCAATCCAGTTATCCTCGCCATCGCCGGTGATTTCGACTGCGCTTACAATATTGTTTGCAAAAGGATTTAACGTCTTGGTTACGCTGGTAACGGTTCCCGAAATCGTAGAATGAAGAGGAGAAGAAAACAACTTCTCCGAATCCGCTATAATCTGCCCCGTCTTTACCTTATCGCCTCTTGCCACGATTGGATTACACGGCTCTCCGAAGTGTTGCTGAAGCAGTATTAAAACCTTTTCAGGGATAGCCAGTTTCCGTATGGGTATCGATTCCGAAATTTTATTTTCAGGCAATCTTAAACCTTTTGATAAAATTCCCTTTTTAATTATATTTGCCATTATTTCCTTACAATATCAAATATTAAAAATATACCGACAAAATCCAAAAAACAAAATTTATCAATTAACTATTAGACCATTTTACAATCCTTATCACATGGTATTGTCTTTTTATCTGCTCACTTAACTAAACTAAATGCTTTTAAAAGGCGAGCAAGTAAAATTTCAATTTATTTTACCATGAATTTATCGATACCTTCCGATTTTGTGATATTTCTATCGGAATCAATAATCAGAGCCTCGACATTGTCTAAAGTATTAACCAGAGCCATGCCTTCTTCAGGTCCCAAAACAAAAACCGAAGTTGCAAGAATATCAGCTATTGTTGCATTATCGGCAATAATCGTGGCACTTATGCATTTATCAGCCGTAAAACCCGTTCTCGGATCTATTATATGGCTTGTCTTTTTTTCCGGGTCAAAATATCTGTAATAATTTCCTGACGTAGCAATAGCTTTATCTTTAAATGCAAACTCCGCAATTTTTTCTGTGGTATCGTCCGGATTTTCAAGACTTACATTCCATAGCTTGCCGTCTGGTTTGGAACCTAAGGTTGCCATATCCCCACCTGCATTTACAAGCACGTTATTTACACCCTTGCTTTTTAAATCTTCTATTACCTTGTCTACGATATATCCCTTTGCAATTCCTCCCAAAGTAACAGACATTCCCTCCTGGGTAAATTTAATGTTGTTCCCTTCGATTAAAATCTTGTCTGATCCTACCACTTTTAATGTATCCGATACTTTTTGCTGCTGAATTTCCATAGATTCTTTCCATAAGCCTTCGGACCAAAGCGTGAGTATGGGATTTATGGTAATATCAAAAGCTCCGGATGTTATTTTGTTATAGTCTTTTGATAGCTGTATGATTTCAATAAGTTCATCAGGTGCATTTTCGATATAGCCATCTTTGTTTAGTTTCGTAACCGAACTGTCGGGGTCATAATTTGAAGCAATTTTCGAAAGCTCGTCTATCTTTGTAAACCCTTCGTTAAGAAATTCCTGGGATTTATCCTCTTTGTCTGTATAAATTATGATATTTACATACGTTCCCATTTTTTCACGATTTTCTTCGTATCTTTCCAATTTGGGTTTACAGCCTGTGGATATACAGGCAAAAGACATCGCCATTGCTAAAACCGAGACAAAAGTCAGTATCTTTATCAATAATTTTTTGCTATCGGAATCATGCATTACCTTTCGCATTATTTTTTCCTTTGTTTATTGCCTTTGTTTATTAACTATATAATAATTATGAACTATGTATATTATTATTTTATAATTTAATTTGATTTATCGCTTGATTTTATTTTTTATATATAAACTTTGGAATTAAAGTTATAGGCACTTCCCTCAGTCTATTAAAGTTCAAATCATTTATGCTGCTCTGTAATTATATGCACTATAATTATCCTAATTTTTTGCTTCCTACAGGTCGTTTTATCACTCATGAAACCCCAAAGAATGATACACAATTCCAAACAAAAAATCCAGAAAATAATAACCTAAAAATAAATTCGATAATATTTTCTGTAACAACTATCAATAAGTTTAATAAGTATGACAATTACAAACCTTAATAAGTATAAACCGGAAATGCTTCCGCAAGTTCCCTTGCCTTTCTTCTGATCGGAAGAATTTTTATTTTATCCT
>JAQUMQ010000054.1 GCA_028718045.1 Actinomycetota bacterium | reverse complement strand
TTTTACAGATATGAAATGGAGTTTCTCGATTCGGATATAAAATTATGGACCCTAATTAATTCGTATTACTTGCTTGAAGATTTTTCGAATTTTGATTTGAATAAAATCGATGAAGCAAACAAAAAAAGCCATGAACTATATTTAAAAGCACAAGAAGAGTTAAAAACAGTTTATAATAAATATGAATTAGGTTATTTTTTGAAAGATTTGTTGGTAATTCAGTGATTTATTTTACATGATTAATTTTTTTTAAGGTTTTAAATTAAGCATTTGTTTAGTATCCTTTAGTTTTGTGTATGGCATTATACATATGAAATGACTGTTTTAAAAGAAATTAATTCTTCAATTCAATACTTTAAAATCATCTGTTTGATTTTAAAATATTGCAGATTTTAAGGTAGGGGGACTTATTTAAATGGAAAATATCAAAAACAGTTCTTTAAATCAAAAGAAAGAAAATTCAAATGATAATTTGAAGTATTTGCTGGATTTGAACATATCAAAAATAAACAAAGACGATGCTTTGCATATTGCCGAAAAATTAAGGGATGAGCTAAACAGGAATAATTATTATTATTACATAAAAGATAATCCGATAATAAGTGATCCGGAATACGATAAGCTTCTGAGGAATTTGTTTGAGCTCGAGAAAAAATTTCCCGAAATAGTAACCTCGGATTCTCCAACTCAAAGAATAGGTGCACCGGTCGAAGGGGGTTTCCCCACGGTAACACATTCTGAAAAAATGCTCAGCCTTCAGGATGCCTTCGACTATGATGAACTTAAAGATTTTATTGACAGGATTTATAAAGACTTAAATTTGAAAGAAAATGAGGTTGAATTTGTATGTGAGCTTAAGATAGATGGCTTGGCAGTTTCGCTTTTATATGAGAATGGAAAGCTTGTAAGAGGCGCAACAAGGGGAGACGGGGAAATTGGCGAAGACATTACTTCGAATATAAAAACAATAAAATCGATACCTTTAAGACTAATTCCTGATTATCAGCATAAAATCCCTTCCGTGCTTGAAGTAAGAGGAGAAGCCTATCTTTCCAAAGAAGAATTTAAAAGGATAAACGAAGAGAGAGAGGATCAGGGTATTTTTGCTTTTGCAAATCCAAGAAACTCTGCTGCAGGATCTTTACGCCAAATCGATCCCAAGATAACTGCGGACAGAAAGCTAAATATATTTATTTATGCAATGGCCGCAAACGAAGAACTTGTTATTGACAACCAATACGAGGTTTTAAACTACCTGAAAGAAGTAGGATTTAGAATTAATCCTAATATTAAAAAAGTTGCAAGTTTTTATGAGATAAAAAATTACTGCGAAAGCTGGAAAGATAAAAGAAAAGAATTACCGTATGAGACTGATGGTATCGTTATTAAGGTAAACTCTCTTGTTTATCAGAAAAAATTAGGACAAACTACAAGAAATCCAAGATGGGCGATTGCCTTTAAATTCCCTCCCGAAGAAAAAACCACAAAAGTACTTGATATCAAAGTAAGTGTCGGCAGGACCGGTGCGCTGACTCCTGTAGCCGTTCTCGAACCTGTCGTTGTTTCCGGTTCGACCGTGTCAAATGCCACGCTGCACAATGAAGATGAAATTAAAAAGAAAGATGTCAGAATAGGCGATTGGGTTTTGGTGCATAAAGCAGGGGACGTTATTCCTGAAGTCGTAAAAGTCATAACAGAAAAAAGAACGGGAAGCGAGAAGCCTTTTGTAATGCCCGATAAGTGTCCCGTTTGCGGGTCAGACGCTATAAGGCCGGAGGGGGAGGCGGTAAGGCGCTGTGCTTCACTGGCATGCCCGGCGGTTCAATACGAAGCCATAGTTCATTTTGCTTCAAAATCGGGGATGGATATAGAAGGATTAGGTCCTGCAATAATCGATAAACTGCTGAAAGAAAACTTAATAAAAGATGCCTCGGATATTTATTACTTAAAATATGAAAATATTTTTGGTCTTGAAAACTTTAAAGAAAAATCGACGAACAATCTCATAAATGCCATTCAAAAAAGCAAAAACCAGCCTCTTTCAAGGCTTTTATTTGCTATGGGCATAAGATATGTCGGCGAACATATTGCAGATGTGCTATCGCAAAGTTTTAATGATTTGGATGAGTTGATGAATGCTAAATTCGAAGACTTAAGCCAGATTTTTGAAATAGGACCCCGAATAGCTCAAAGTGTCGTAGCATTTTTCAAGCAAGAGCAAAACAAAAATGTGATAGAAAAGTTAAGAAAAGCGGGTATAAATTTTAAATCGGACCATAAAATTTTTAATATTAAAAAAGAATTCGACAAAAAAACGTTTGTAATAACCGGAAAGTTGGAGTCGTTTACGCGTGACGAAGCTAAAGCTTTGATTGAAAATTTTGGCGGCAAGGTATCATCGAGCGTAAGTAAAAATACCGAAGCTGTTATTGTGGGATCTGAGCCTGGAAGCAAATTGGCGGATGCGATAAAATTTAAAATCACGAGGTTAACAGAGCAAGATTTTAAAAATATGATTAAAGAAAAATAATGGCTGAATTTAAAAGATCAGATTTAAACCGGATAATAAAAAAAGGAGAAAATAGCAAAAATGACGATTCTGCTCAGGTAAAGTGGACTTTGCGTGACGTACTTATTTCCATCTTGTTTTTAATTATAGTCTTGACTGGAATTTATTTTCTGACGACAAAAATAGTGGTATCTCTTAATCTGGGAGAAAGAATTAACAGTTCCAATATAACCAATTTGAGCTTTTCGGTTTTATACGGCATTCAAATAATATTGATGACAGGCGTCGTATGGTTTTTTGCAATTTACTGGAGAAGAAGCAAGTGCCGGGATTTAGGTTTAAGGTACTATAGTATTATAAAAACCGTATGGTATTCATTTTTGGCATTGATTTTAATAATAATCATAAATTTCATTTATGTTTTTCTCATGACGAGAATATTTAAAATATCTCCTCCGCCAAGTAAATTCGAAGAACTTGTAAGCAACAAAAATGTTTCCTCAACCATGCTTCTTGTGATCGTTTCGGTTATTGCTCCGGTTTGCGAGGAAATATTTTTCAGGGGGTTTTTATATCAAGGTTTTAAAAGAAAATGGGGAGTTTTTGCCGGGATTATTATTTCATCGTTTTTGTTTGCGGCAGCACATCTTGATTTATATAATTTTATGCCATTAATGGCAATCGGATGGATTTTGGCTTATATTTTTCATAAGACAAAATCTCTTTTTCCTGTGATATTTTTGCATGCAGTATATAATTTGCTGATGATATTGGTTTTATTCAGTCAGCTGGAGCAGATAAAAATATACTAGAAATTTATTATTTAATATACCGTTGATATATAAACTTGAAGGAAAATTTGTTAAAATTACTTATTTGTTATTGGTGACTGGCATCAAATTGATTTTGATAAAAAATATTTACAGGTAATGATATCATGGGAAAAATTATTAATAAAAAAGATATAAAGCATATTGCAAAGCTTGCGGAACTTAAATATAGCGATGCGGAAATTGACAAAATCACAGACCAGCTTGATAAAATAATAAATCATATCACAAAAATAGGGCAAGCAGATACTTCAAACATCGTTCCCACATCTCATGTTCTGGAAATCACGAATGTTTACAGAGAAGACAAAGTGCGGATATCCTTTACAAGGGAAGAATCATTTAAAAATGCTCCTTTGGAAGACGAGGATGGCTTTAAAGTTCCGAAGATTGACTGAGCTTAAGATATAGTCGTCATATCTTTAAATAAAATTTTAAAAAAATTTATATATTTACAGAAGGGAACCTTATTGAGCTTAATAAATTTAGGTGCTTATGAGCTGAATGAACTGATTAAAAAAAAAGAAATTTCCGTTTTTGAAATAGCGAAAGCTTATGTTCAAAGAATCGATGAAGTCGAAAACGATATAAATGCTTTTATTTCATTTGACAACGACTTGGTTTTTAGCAGGGCAAGAGAAATCGATAAATACATAAAAGACGGAAATGACATACTTGATTTCACGGGAATACCTATAGCGATCAAAGATAATGTATGTACTAAAGGAATTAAAACGACATGTGCATCCAAAATGCTTTCAAACTATGTGGCTGTTTATGATGCAACAGTCATAAACAAGCTAAACAGGCATCGCTTTCTTATGATTGGAAAAGCAAACATGGATGAGTTTGCCATGGGTTCTTCAAATGAAAATTCTGCTTTTGGGGTAGTTAGAAATCCTTGGAATCTTGACTGTGTACCGGGTGGTTCAAGTGGCGGGCCTGCGGCAAGTGTGGCTGCTTTCGAGACAGCATGTTCGCTCGGCTCAGATACCGGTGGGTCGATAAGGCAGCCTGCTTCTTTATGCGGCATCGTCGGCTTAAAACCAACTTACGGAAGAGTTTCAAGATATGGGCTTGTAGCGTTTGCATCGTCTCTGGATCAGATAGGTCCTCTTACCAGGAATGTCAAAGACAGCGCAGCTTTGCTTGAAGCTATAGCTGGATATGATGAATATGATTCGACATCCATAAACACGGATGTACCGAATTATAAGTCTTTTTTAAATACCGATATAAAGGGAATGAGGATAGGAATCCCGAAAGAGTTAATGATAAAGGAAATTGACTGCGAGGTTAAAAGTTCGGTAAATAATGCTTTGAGAATGCTCGAAAAATCCGGTGCAATAGTCGAAGAAGTCTCTCTTCCTAATCTGGAATATGCGTTAAGCGTTTTCTATGTAATAGCTCCTTCGGAAGCAAGTTCAAATCTTTCAAGATTTGATGGAGTAAGATACGGCTATAGAAACACCAAATCCAGGACAATAAGGGAAATGTACAAGAAAACCAGAGCCGAAGGTTTTGGCCCTGAAGTAAAAAGAAGAATAATGATAGGGACATACTGTTTATCGTCTGGTTATTATGATGCTTATTATGATAAAGCCAAAAGGGTCAGAACTCTTATAATCAATGATTTCAAGAAGGCATTTTTGGAATATGATGTACTGATTTCCCCAACTTCTCCGACGACTGCATTTAAAATCGGAGACAGAGCCGATGATCCTTTAACGATGTATCTTTCAGATGTCTGTACGATACCTGTTAATCTTGCCGGTATTCCTGCGATATCTCTTCCATGCGGTGTTTCAAAAAATAATTTACCTATAGGGATCCAGGTCATCGGGGATATTTTAAGAGAAGATAATGTTTTAAAAATTGCCAGCGCAATAGAAAGTGAAGTAAAGTGGAAAATGAATTTGCAGATATAAAAAACGAATATGAAACCGTAATAGGTCTTGAAACTCATGTTGAGCTTTCTACCGAAACGAAAATGTTTTGTGGTTGCAAGCTATCTTTCGGAGCTCAACCCAATACTTATACATGCCCCATATGTTTGGGTCATCCCGGATCGCTACCGGTAATAAATAAAAAAGCAATCGAAAATGCCATAAAAATTGCTCTTGCTTTAAACTGCAACATATGCGAGAACGCCGTTTTTCATAGAAAGAATTATTTTTATCCGGATATGCCTAAAAATTATCAGATTTCCCAATTCGATATGCCCGTAGGCATAAATGGTTATATTGATGTCGATATGGGCAGTTATGTAAGGAAGGTAAGAGTTACAAGAGTTCATGTCGAAGAAGACACCGGCAAGTTGATACATATAGGTTCGACAGGCAGGATAAGCGAAGCGGACTACAGTATCGTGGATTTTAACAGAGCCGGCACTCCGTTGATAGAAATAGTAACGATGCCCGATATAAAATCTCCAGACGAAGCAAAGCAGTATATGATAACCTTAAGAAATATTCTCCTGACTCTGGATGTAAGCGATTGCAGCATGGAGGAAGGAAGCATAAGAAGCGATGCCAATGTTTCGGTTAAGCTAATTTCGTCTGATAAATTAGGTACGCGTACCGAAATAAAAAATCTGAACTCATTCAGATTTCTGCAAAGAGGGCTTGAATACGAAGTAGACAGACATATCGATATCATTAAATCGGGAGGAAAAGTTATTCAGCAAACAAGACATTATGATAACAAAACACAAACGACAATGGTTTTGAGAGAAAAAGAAGAAGCACATGATTACAGATATTTTCCTGATCCCGATCTTGTGCCTATGAAAATAAAAGAAGATTGGATAAATAAAATAAAAGATACTATCCCGGAACTTCCTAGCGCAAAAGAAAAAAGATACAAAGATTTCTTAGGGCTTTCCGATTATGACAGTTCTTTTATGGCAAACGATTTTGAGATATCTTCTTATTTTGAAGAAGTGCTAAAGCATCATGACAACGCAAAAGCTGCATGTAACTGGATTATGGGAGATTTTAGCGCATTTATTAACAAAGACGGGATAACTTTAAGACAAAGCAAGATTACTCCGGAAAATCTTGCCGGTCTTATCAAAATGATAGACAGCAAGGAAATAAACGGCAAAATCGCAAAACTGGTTTTTGAAGAAATGTATAATACTGGTAAAAACCCAACTGATATAATACTTGAAAAAGGTTTAAAACAGATAAACGACACAGAAAAACTCGAAAAGATCATAGATGAAGTTATTTTGAAAAATCCTGATGCCGTAAGTCAATATAAATCAGGAAAATCAAAGGCAATAAGCTACCTCGTAGGCCAGGTTATGGCAAAAACTCATGGCAAAGCAAATCCGCAGATAGTTAATGAAATTATTATCAAAAAATTGTCATAACAAATTATAATTTAAGTATGTTATATTTAAATTATTAAGATTTTCAATATTGTGGCATTGCGGGATTTATTTTCGTTAAGCACATGATCTTTACTTTGTGAAAATATATAAGCAGCAAAATTATTATTTCTTAATCGAGAGGAGTAATCATGGAAAGCATAAAAACCATAGGCATTCTCACCGGGGGCAGCGACTCTCCTGCTACAAATGCTGTTATCAGAGCTGCCTTTGTCAAGGCAAAGATATATAAATATAAGGTTCTGGGCATTAAAAATGGCTGGGATGGTTTGGTAAACGGAAATGTGATCGAATTAAAAAGAGACCTGGTTTCAGGTATTCTTAGCAGCGGAGGAACGATACTTGGCTCGGCAAGAATTAACCCATTCAAGATTGAAAATGGCGTGGAAATGGTTAAGGACAATATACGCAAATTTTCTATTGACTCGATAGTATGCGTTGGCGGAGATGAAACAAATATAATCATGCACAGGCTATGCCAATACAATATCAAAGGCGTAGGGATTCCGCAAACTATAGATAATGACATTAATTTAAACGACTACTCAATAGGTTTTGATAGTGCTGTTGAAATTGCAACGGATGCCATAGACAAGCTTCATACTACGGCATCTTCGCATCATAGAATAATGATTCTCGAAGTTATGGGTAGAGAAGCTGGATGGATAGCTCTTTATGCAGGAATTGCGGGAGGAGCTGATTTGATATTGATACCCGAAGTTCCTTTCGATTATGATTATGTGGTTAATGTAATCGAAAAGAGAAGGGAAAGAGGCAAGGACTATAGTATCATAGTAGTTGCCGAAGGTGCAAAACCTGAGGAAAAAAATGCACATATTGAAGTTAAGCCAGGTTTGAATAGCATTCATCAAACGCAGTTGGGCGGGATAGGAAACGTGATCGCCAGAGAAATAGAAAAGCGTACAGGATACGAAACAAGAGTTACGGTTCTCGGGCATTTGCAAAGAGGAGGTCGGCCGACAGCATTCGATAGAATACTCGCAACAAGAATAGGCATAAAGGCGGTCGATCTGATACATGAAGGAAAATTTGATTATATGGTCTGCAATGAAGGAAATTTGATTAAAGCCGAACCAATGGAAAAAGTTCTAAGCGATTACAAACCGATGGATCTTGACTTATATGAAATATCCAGAATTTTTCACTGACATATAAGCTGAAATCAATTTTGAGTATAGAAAGGATATAAGACATGATTATAGCAATCGGAAATATTGGAAGCACTTCGTTAAAGAGCAAAATTTTGGATATAAATGAAAAAAATGAGATAAATATGCTTGGTGAGGCAAATCTTGATAGGATTAAATCTGAAGGTGAATCCAATTTTACGCATAAAATAAGAAACGGAGAAACAGTAAGAGAGGTTGTCGACG
>JAQUMQ010000053.1 GCA_028718045.1 Actinomycetota bacterium | reverse complement strand
TGTATTCAAGATCAGGTATCGTAATATATATAAAAACTTCGTCCGGCATGTTTGGATACGGAGAAACGGCACCTTTGCCGTTTTTCCATAAAGAAAGTTTGGAGGAGGCAGTTTTACAATTAAAAGATATTAAAAAAACTATTTTACGCCGTAATTTAAAAGAAAAATCGTCTCTTGAGGAAATTATAAGTTGTAATCGACATAATCTCTTAAATTTGAAATCCGTAATGCACCGCAATATCGAGCTGGTGGATTTGATCAAAAATTTTAATAATCATTTTTTTAAAAAAATTCCTTTTTTAAGTGACATTTTTTCGGATAAGCATATTTTTCCCTCGGTGAGATCCGGAATCGAAATGGCTTTATTAAACATGTTCTTTTTAAACGAAGATTTTAAAAAATATATATCTCATACCGAAAAAAAAGAATTACCTGTTTGCGGTCTGATCACCGATTTAAAAACAGATGTCGTGGATGAGGTTAATGGGATTGTCAAAAAAGGTTATAAAAGTATCAAGATAAAAGTTGGAAGAAGATCCATGGACTGCGAGACGGAAAAGATAATAAAAATAAAAAATTTCATCAAAAATTGCGGCAACGATAATATAACATTAAGGCTTGATGCAAACGGTTTATGGAATCTGGAAGAGGCGGTTTATTTTGGAAAACAGGTAGGTAGCAGCGGGATTGAGTATATAGAGGATCCTGTCGATGATTTAAATAAATATTTGGAATTCTTCGATAAAACAAATATCCCGGTTGCTTTTGATGAAAAGTTAGGTGATTTTTTAAAATCATATGACAAAAGTGAAAATTTTCCTGCATATCTTAAAGCTCTTGTGTTAAAACCGGGTTTTATTGTAAGTTTTTCGAAAATTTCAGACTTGATTGCCGTTACCGGAAGAACGGGTATCATTACAGTATTAAGCAATTCATTTGAAAGCAACTTGGCAATTGCTTCGATTGCGTCGTTTGCATACCTAATGGATTTAACCGGCATACCTATGGGGCTGGGTACCTTGGATTTATTTAAAAGCAATCTTCTTTCAGAAGATATAAAGATAAAAGACGGCAAAATAATATTAAGTGAAATACTGGAAAATATTGGAAAAATTAACTTTGACATGTTACAACTTTTAAAATAATAATGACCTTTTTGGAACCGTATGTATTTTAAAGCTGATTTGGTTTTATCGGAAAAATTAAACAAGGCTGGAATCAAAGAAGGCAAAAAAATTGCTATTCTTGGTAATAATTCCGAAGAATATGTAAAATTATTGATTCATATTTTTAATATGGGGGCAATCGCAGTTTTGCTAAATCCCTTATTTCCTTTATCGAAGATATCGGCTGCCTTGAAAAGCATCGATTGCAAGACTGCGATAATCGATGATAAATCTGACTTTAAAAATATACCGGAATGTAAAACAATTACATTTGATTATTTTACTTGTGATTTGGAAAATATTGATTTAAGTAAATTGATTTGTAAGTTTGATATAAATCAGGATAAAAGATTAAATAAATATTCCGATATAATTTTCACTTCAGGCTCTACGGGAAGCTCAAAGGCAGTTTTACATACTTTCGGCAATCATTATTACAATGCTTGCGGTTCAAATGACAATATTAAGTTCGAAAAGGGAGATTGCTGGTTGATTTCACTTCCGTTAAATCATGTAAGCGGATTTTCAACGATATTTAAGGCATTGATAAGCAAAGGAGATATTGCCGTTAAATCTCCAAACCTATCCTTGTCCGAAGCATTAAAAAATGACAGGATCACTCATCTGTCTTTGATTCCGTCGCAGCTTTCTGAGTTAATCGGTAATCCAAATAAGGCAAAGATTTTAAGGAAAATGAAGGCTATATTGGTTGGCGGAGCCCCTGTAGCGGACGGATTGATCGAAGAATTATTTAACCTTGGGCTTGCGGTTTACAAGTCTTATGGTTCAACTGAGATGTCTTCGCAAATAACATGCACTTTAAAAAACGATAGCTTAAAGCACATGAAAACTTCAGGCAAGTTGCTAAGATACAGAGAATTAAAAATAAAAGAAGACGGCGAGATACTTGTAAGAGGGAAAACATTGTTTAAAGGATATGTTCAGAAGGATGAATCCGGAAACGAGATTTTGATAAAACCTTTTGACAAACAAGGGTGGTTTGAAACAAACGACAAAGGTTGTATCGACGAAGATGGCTATCTTCATGTATACGGAAGAAAGGATTCGATGTTCGTTTACAAAGGTGAAAATGTTTTTCCCGAAGAGATAGAGAGTGCAATAAAAGGGTTGGCAGGAATTGAAGACGCTATGGCGGTAACGATAAACAAAAGTCCGCAAGATCAGATTTTGGCAGCATTTATTAAAAGCAAAAAACCTTTTCAGATTGATTTTAAGTCAATAAGAGAGTCGCTGCAGGGAAAAATCGAATCTTTCAAAATCCCGGTTATTTATTTTAAATGGCCGGAAGAAAAAATAAAAACATCTTTCAAACCTGACCGTAAAGAATTCATTAAAATAGCTGAGCATGAAATTAAAAATTCATAACTTATTTATGGAAAATTTTAAATATTTATGATTTTGGTATTTTATAAATATTATTATCGATTTTATTGGTTTCAAAAATATTATTTGATTTTTAATGTTTCCAGGTTTTTAAATAATTCTTCGGGTATTTTGACAGGTTTGCGGTCTTTAACGGAAACGACTACATGGGCAATTCTTGCAAAGGCAACTTTTTCCTTATATTCGTTATAAAAATTATAGTCAAGCTTATACGAACTTTTACCTGTCGAGAACAGCGTAAGCTGAATTTCTATGCTGTTTCCCAGGCGCATGGGTTTAATGAAATCTGCTTCGGCATGCACAACAGGTATCATAATTTTCCCTTCATCGATGATTTTAAGTATGCTGAAGCCGGAATTTTCCATAAATTCTTCATAGCATTCGTGTGCCAGGTTAAATAAGTTGCTGTAAAAAATTAAATTTGCGGCATCTGTATGGTAAAGTTTTATTTTTGTTTTGTATATATACATTTTAGCTTATGGTTACGGTTGAATTTTTATTAAAAGGATTTTGTCTTACTGCAAGGGAATACAGATAAGGTTAATTCTTTATTTTGTATGCCATTTCCTGTCCGTACTGGAAAATTTTAGCCAAACCTTCCGGGTCAGGATGCCATTGTATCCTTATGCCTTCGTCGATGATTTCCATACCTGCATCGGTTAATTTTTCCGTTATTATTTTTACGGATTCGCCACTCCATCCGAAACTTCCAAATGCGGCTGCTTTTTTATTTTTAAATTTCAATCCCTTTATGAATTCAAGAATTGCGGCAGTTGAGTTCAATATGCCGTTATTGATTGTCGGTGAGCCGATCAGAACTGCTTTTGACTTGAATATCTCGGTTATTATCGTGTTTACATCATGCCTTGCCGAGTTGTAAAGCTTGACGACAGTTTTTTTATCATTTGCTTTTATTCCTTCGGCAATGGTTTCTGCGATACGTCTGGTCCCATCCCACATTGTATCATATACGATGGTTATTTGGTTTTCCTTGTATCCTTTTGCCCATTCCATATATTTATTTACTATCTGTACCGGATTTTCTCTCCATATTATGCCGTGACTTGGGCATATTATGCTTAACGGAAGCTCTAAAGATAAAAATTCATTGATTTTTTGCTCGACAAAATCTCCGAATGGAGTAAGAATATTTGCGTAGTATTTGATGGCTTCTTCATAAAGTTCATGCTCGTCTACCAGATCGTTAAACATCATTTCGTTTGCAAAGTGTTGGCCGAAAGCATCGTTGCTAAACAATATATTATCTCCACTTAAATAGCAAAACATACTATCGGGCCAATGCAACATTCTTGCTTCAATGAAAATCAATTCTTTGTTTCCCAGACTGATTTTATCACCGGTTTTTACGGGAACGAAATTCCAGTCTTTGTGGTAATGCCCCTTAAGTGATTTGATCCCGTTTTTAGTACAATAAACAGGTTTTTCCGGGATTTTGTTCATCAAAACCTCGAGTGCTCCGCTATGGTCAATCTCTGCATGGTTTGCGACCACATAGTCTATCTTATTTAAATCAATTTCTTTTTCCAGCTTATGGACGAATTCTTCGGCAAACGGAGACCATACCGTATCTATCAAAGCTGTTTTTTCATCTCTTACAAGGTAAGAATTATATGACGAACCTCTGAAAGTCGATAATTCCTCTCCATGAAATTTTCTG
This sequence comes from Actinomycetota bacterium, assembly GCA_028718045.1. GTDB lineage: Bacteria > Actinomycetota > Humimicrobiia > Humimicrobiales > Humimicrobiaceae > JAMDDL01. The sequence continues at coordinate 3,895 of JAQUMQ010000053.1, read as the reverse complement.
AGTTCCCAGTCTGTTTTACCCACCCAGGTAACGTTATTATTGATTTTAAAACCCATCATTTCCTCCCTTATTTTCTTTTTTAACATTTAAACTGCATTTAATTATAAAAAAGACTTTTTTATTAAAACTTGATTTAACTTAATTCGGTTTTTCTTAAATATTAAAATAATTAAAGAAATTTTAAAAGTTAAAATCGATAATCTGCTACAACAAAACAGAATGTCATATTAAAAAACAGCACTACTCTTGCCGATATTGCATATAAATTTTCAATGTGATAAATTTAATTTTAACAGGCGGCTCAAAAAAATTGAATATTTGGAAACACCTTATTTTCTTACATCGCATGACAATCAACTTGCAAGAAATTAAGGTGTTTTTTTGAAGCTGTATTTTATCTGAAGTAATTGAAACTAAACTCGATTTGTTTTTTTAAGTTTAAAATACTTAAATTGTTTTTTATAAAGCTATGAAGACAAGAACTGCCAAATATTTTATAATATTGCTTCTGATTTTGGCTGCTTTAATAATTATTTCGTCAGCCATAGGTTCGGCAAACATTTCGATCAAATCTACATTAAAGACACTTATAAGCATAATACCTAAAATCAAGAGCTTAGTGCCGGTTTTCGAAATAAATCCTCAAGACTTTAAAGTGATATTCGAAATAAGAATGCCAAGAATTTTTATGGCAATAATAACCGGTATCGCACTTTCTGGTTCCGGGGTAATTTTTCAGGGCATTTTCAAAAATCCCATGGCTGACCCGTATGTCATAGGTGTTTCTGCGGGTGCGGCTTTTGGAGCAACCATAGGGCTGCTTTTTACGAGCAGCATAAGATTGGTTAATCTGTCAACGACAAGCATATTTGCATTTATGGGCGCTATAGGTACGACATTTATTATTTACAATATTTCGAAGATAAAAGGAAAGATTTCGATATTAACCCTGCTTTTATCCGGAGTTGCTTTAAGTTCTCTTTTGACTTCCATTATCTCTTTTCTTATGATATTCAGGACGCATGATCTTACAAAAGTGTATTTTTGGATTATGGGAAGCTTTACAAACTCTTCGTGGGTGAATTTTTTGACGGTAACGCCGATAATAATTATTGTTATGATTGTTGCGTCCTTTTTCATGAGAGATTTAAATATAATATCTTTGGGTGACGAGAGAGCAAGTCAGCTTGGAGTACAGACAGAGAAATTAAAACAAATTTTATTGGTATTGGCTTCGGTCATAGCTGCTGCGGCAGTCTCGGTAAGCGGTATTATTGGATTTGTAGGCTTAATAACTCCTCATTTGATGAGGATAATTGTTGGTCCCGATCATAAAATCCTGTATCCCACCGCAGCTATTTCGGGAGGCATAATTCTTCTTTTTTCTGATACACTTGCAAGAACGATATTATCTCCGAGAGAGATTCCTGTCGGTATCATAACCTCGATAATAGGTGTACCATTTTTCATTTATTTACTTATCAAATCGAAAAAACAGGTATTTTAAACACAATGGAACAAGTTTCGATCCAGGTTAAAAATTTAGAGTTTTCTTATAATGAGAAACCGGTTTTAAAAAATATAAGCTTCGATATATTAAAGAATAATTTTGTATCAATCCTTGGGCCAAACGGTGCAGGCAAAAGTACGCTTGTAAATTTGTTAAGCAAGGTACTCTCGGTTTCAAACGGCGAGATCATCATAGAAGGGCAAAACATAAAGGATTTGAATCATTTGGAAATAGCAAAAAAAATCGCGGTTGTTCCTCAATACTCAAATATCGGTTTTAATTTCAGCGTTTATGAAATGATATTGATGGGACGTTATCCTTACCTGAGCAGGTTTACGGGAGAAAAACCTGAAGATTTTAAAATCGTTGACGAAGTAATGGAATTGACATGCACAAGTGTTTTTAAGGACAGAAAATATAACGAGCTTTCTGGCGGAGAAAAACAAAGAGTAATAATTGCTCAAACCTTAGCTCAAAACAGTCCTATAATAATTTTAGACGAACCTACAAGTCACCTGGACATCAATTTTCAGATCGAATTTATGGAGCTGTTTTATTCTTTGCATAAAAAGAAAGGAAAAACGGTAATAGGTATTTTTCATGACATAAATCTGGCATTGCAATATAGTGAAAAGATAATGCTTTTGAAAGACAGCAGCATTTACCGTTATGGGGATGTTTCCGATGTCATAAACAGGACAAATATCATGACTGTTTTTAACAGCGATGTATATATAGGCAAAAATCCTTTTACCGGCAAATTATATGTAAGCCCTAATTTTAACCTTAATTTCAAATATACCGATACGGTAAAATCAAAAAGCAGGGAAGTTAAAATTCATGTGATCGGAGGTGGAGGTGCCGCTTCTAAAATATTGAACATACTTCACAATTCGGGATATATCATATCGACCGGTGTCATAAATAATCTTGACACCGATCTTTACACAGCCCAACAATTAGGGATAACTTTTGTCAGCGAGGCACCGTTTTCACCGATCAGCGATGTGGCGAATTCAAGGAATCTGGAGCTGATAAAAAACAGTGATTTTGTGATTCTTCCTTGCATAGAATTCGGAAACGGTAATTTCTTAAATCTTCGCGCTGCCGAAGCCGCTATAAATATTGGCAAAAAATTGATAATAATAGATTCAAGTAAAATTGACTTAAGAGATCATGCTGAAGGCAAAGCAACAAAACTGTACTTGGATATTATCTTAAAAGGAGCCGTAGTTTTGAAAAGCGAAGATGAGATTTTAAAAGCATTAAGCGATATCCGACATAATTATAAATAAAAAATGGGATATTTAAACAATATTTAAATTAATACTATTTATAAAACCAACATTATTTGTGGTAAAAAGTACAAGCTTTTAAAATCATATTTGATTAAACTTTAATAAATCATGTTTAATAAACTTTAATAATTTCTGAGCCGGTTATTTTTTTGAAAGTTTATCTATCACGGTGCTAATAAGGTCCATAGGTATAGGAAATAAAATAGTTGAATTTTGTTCCGTTGCTATTTCTCTTAATGTCTGTAAATATCTTAACTGAATCGATATGGGTGATCTTGACATTATTTGTGCAGCTTCCAGCAACTTTTGGGAAGCCTGCAATTCTCCTTCAGCATTAATTACTTTGGCTCTTCTGTCTCTTTCTGCTTCTGCTTGTGCAGCTAAAGCTCTTTGCATGGATTGAGGAATTTCCACATCTTTTATCTCGACAACGGTGACCTTGACTCCCCACGGATCCGTAAGCTCGTCAATCACCTCCGCAAGCTCACTGTTTATTTTTTCTCTTTTCGAGAGAAGCTCGTCAAGCTCTGCTTGCCCGAGGATGCTTCTTAAAGTTGTTTGCGATATCTGCAGAGCTGCGTATCGAAAATTTTCAACTTCGATTACGCTTTTTGCGGGATCGATGATTCGAAAATATAAAACGGCGTTAACTTTGACAGTAACATTATCCTTAGTTATCACATCCTGGGGAGGAACGTCTATGGTTCTTGTTCTTTTATCGACCCTTATCATTTTTTCTATACCGGGTATTATCATTACAAAACCCGGCCCTCTGTTGCCGATATATCTTCCCAGCCTGAAAATAACTCCGACCTCATACTCTCGCAGTATCCTGATTGAAGAAGTAAGAAGAATCAAGATCAAAATCATCAGGGCAATTATCAATATTGTTAAAAAAATTGCGTCCATGTCTGCTCCTTTTAGTTTATATTTATGTGAGCTGATATAAGTTTTTATTTATGCTTATAGAATATATCAAAATAAATATATATAAAATAATTATTTTTTGATAAAGATAATATGTGCTATCTAAAAGATATGTTTACAGCTTTAAGTAATAACGGCTCTTTATAATGAAAGTGATGAA
>JAQUMQ010000052.1 GCA_028718045.1 Actinomycetota bacterium | reverse complement strand
TTTTAACGAATATAAGCAGAAACAAAAGATATGAAGTCAATATAAGTATGTCTGGAGATGGAGATATCGAAATTTGGGACTTATTTAGCGGAGATAAGGCAAGAATCAAGAATAGCGACGATGCAGACAGGAAACAGTTCTTTCGTGCTTTTGATCCCGTAAGCTCATGTTTGATTGTTCAGCATAAGTTAAAATTTGTTGACGAAGAAATAAAGATGAAAAACGAACGGCCGGCTTATCTTGCTAAAGGCATAAAAGAGGAAATTAATTTAAAAGGAAGGTGGAAATTAAAAAAAAGCGATTCAAATGTTGTTTTGCTTGATTATTGTGATTTAAATATCGGGAAAAGATCTATTTTAAACGATGCTCAAATATGTCAGGCGGAGGAAGAAATTCAAAATAATAGGTGGGATGATTTTAATTTAATTTTCAAATTTAATATAAAAAATAAAAATATTCTAAAAAATAATGTGTATTTAGCAATTGACGAATTTAAATGGGAAACAATAAAAATAAATGAAGAAAATTTGTGTATCTTAAAATCTCCAGATTATTTTTTAGACCAAAAAATTAAGAAATATGAAATTGGCCAGCATTTGAAAGTTGGGATGAATAAAATTGAAATATCTGGGTTTTGGTATCCCGATATTGAATTAAACCCACTCTATTTATTGGGTGATTTTTTGGTTTTTTTTAACAAAAATTATGATTGTTTTGAATTAAAAGAAATAAAACCGACAATAGAAAAGAAACCTCTTGTTGACATAGGATTTCCATTCTATTGCGGACGATTATCATTCGTTAAAGACTTCGATATAGTTTTGTCAAACAGTGAAAAGATTTATATAAGTTGCGGTAATATCATTTCGAGCATTAGTAGTTTGTATTTAAATGATAGACTTGTTGGTAAATTTTATAGTAAAAATTATAAACAAGATATTTCTAATTTTGCCGGAAATGGCAAAAATAAACTTGAGATAGAAATCTGTACCTCTCTTTTTAATATTTTCGGTCCCATTCATTATAAGGATGGGGAATTATACGAAGTAAATCCTGAAAGCTTTTGTCCTAATGATAAACAAACAAGAATTTATAATTTTAAAAATTATGGTTTGATAGGCGATGTCAAGTTATTGATAAGTTTGGGAAATTGAGTTGGTAAATTTTAATTGTATATTCGTAGCATTATAAAGAATTTTTCATATCTCATATATTTAAAAGGATGAAAAAAATGCTAGATGAATTCCATGTTTTTACCGTTGAAGAAACTGATATTTTATTGCATATTCCTACTTCCAGAATCTTTTGCATAAACTCTTTTACAAAGAAAGTGTTTGAAAAGTACAGTAAAATTAGTCCAGGAAAAAATATATTAAATAAACTGGAGTCTGATTATTCTAGCAAACAAATGCGTGAAGTAATTGATGAGCTTAACTTTATTAAAACATCAAACAAAATGTTGGGTCATATAAGTTCAAGCTCGGAAGATAATCTTCGAGTGGACAATATTTTACTTAATATAGCGGAATTTTGTAATCTCTCGTGCACTTATTGTTCTGCCAAAACATATTGTTCAAGCAAAAGTGGCGATCATTTAAATAATAGCAAATTCATGTCCTGGGAGGTAGCCAAAGCTGCAATTGATATGACTCTTCAGCATAAGAAGTGTGCGGAATATGTAATTGTTTGTTTTTTTGGCGGCGAACCTCTTTTAAATTTCCCACTACTTAAGAGAGCTACACTTTATGCTGAAGAACAATTTACTGTTAATGGTAAAAGAGTAGGATTCAGTGTGGCTACCAATGGAACTATTATGAATCCTTCAATTATAAAGTTCCTTAACGAACATAATTTTGGCATTATGGTAAGCGTTGACGGATCAGAAACTTTTCATAACAAATACCGTAAATTTAAAAATGGAAGAGGCTCCTATCGAAGAGTAAAAGATAATTTGAACAAGCTAATGACGTATTGGAAGAAGTCTTTATCTGAGGCTAATATTGGAGTCGGTGCAACTATCACTCCTGCTCAACCGGATCTTTGTAAAATAGTTTACAGTTTAGAAAAAATGGGATTTGCAGAAATTATTTTAGAGCCCGTTTCATCTTTGAAGAACAAAATTTTTTGTTTTAAGAAAGATTCTTTGGAAAAATATAAAATGAGTTTCCAACATCTTGTCAAATCATGGGTAAAGGCACTGACGGAAGGAAGCTTTTTTAATGTATATCACAACATATATCCAATAAATGAAATGCTCAGAATGATTCATCGTGCTGAGATAAAACAAAATCATTGTGGAGCTGGAAGATCTTTTTTTGCTGTATCTGCAGAGGGATATTTATATCCATGTCATTTGTTATTGTGTCAGAAAAATTATCAAATGGGTTCTGTGTTCGAAGGTATAAATGAAAATCTTAGGCTGAAAATTCTTCCTAGGCATGTGGATAAAAAGAAAAAATGTTCATCCTGTTGGGCTAGATATTTTTGTGGCGGGGGCTGTTCCGGTGAACAGTTTCGTGCACGTGGCAACGACAATTATCCAATGTCATGGAGATGCGAATTGTTCAAGCATGAAATGGAATTGTGCATATGGCTTTATACGCTAATAAAAAAAATCAAACCTGATTTTTTAGATATGACGCTTGCGGAATTATTTGATGAAAATAAACATAACAATAGGTCTGGTGTCAAGATCTGATTGTATTAATTAATTTATAAATATATTTTAAACAATTTCTTATATATTTAGATTAGCGACATATAAAAAAATCATAATCTCGATATATATAGAGGAGGGATATAAATGGGTAAACCTATAACCAAGATGTTGAATGAAATACCAGGAGTCGACGAGTTGCATGTTTTTTCAGTCGATTCAAATAATTTTTTACTCCAAATCCCCACCTCTCGAATATTTCGGATAGATAATCTGACAAGGATGGTAATTGAGAAATTGAGCGGATTAGGAAGCGAAGAAGCTGTAATAAAGGAATTAAGAGACAAACATGATAAAGAGAAAATAAGAGAGGTGATTAGTGAACTTAGAAACCAAGATATGATTGGCAAAAAGCATCCTGAACCATGGGAGAAATATCAAAAGGCTTCAAACCACTTCGATGTAACTTCTTTAATGCTGATGCTAGCAAGCAACTGCAACCTTAAATGCGAATATTGTTTTAGTGAACAAGGTACCTATGGTGGTAATCATAGTTTTATGTCATGGAACGTAGCTAAAGCTGCCGTTGATTTGGTATTTAAAAATACTAATAACACACCAGTTGCTCTTATTTTTTTCGGTGGCGAACCGCTGCTTAATTTTAGATTGCTAAAAAAAATAGTTTATTACAGTAAGAAAAAATCTTTGAAAACAGGAAAGAAAGTGTACTTTTCAATTACCACAAACGGTACTATTTGTACAGATGAGATTACTTCTTTTCTAATGGAAAATCGTTTTAAGACATTAATAAGCATTGATGGCCCTGGTTTTATTCATGATAAATGGCGTAAATTTCAAAATGGCAAAGGATCTCATGATGTTATAGTAGAAAATATAAAAAGCATGATTCTGCGTTGGCAATGTGGAAATCTAATAGCGGATTTAGGAGCCAGAGCAACTGTTACGGCATTGGAACCTGATCTCACTAAAATACTTCCTTATTTGGAATCTTTAGGCTTTAGATATGTTTATGGTGAGCCGGTTTTTACCTGGCCGCATATAATAAAGGAATGCACTTTTGAAAAAAATTCCGTGAATTTATATAAAAAGGGCTTCGATAATTTAGTTAAAATTTATGCTGAAAAGATTTTAATGGGAGAATCATGTAAATTTAAGTTTTTATTGCATGGCTTGAAAATGATTATTGACGGTGTTCAAAAACATTATCCATGTGGTATGGGAAGGATTATCAATGTCGTAACCACTAAAGGAGACATATTTCCTTGTCAACGTATAATTGCCGAGAAAAACTATTGTATAGGTTCTGTATTCACCGGTATAGATGAAAACAAGAGAACTGAAACATTCCCAAGACCAGTTGAAAAAAAAGATCCTTGTCATTCATGCTGGTCAAGATATTTTTGTGGCGGAGGCTGTCCGAGCGAACAAATATTTGTGAACAAGAATGACTCTCATCCAATAGAATGGAAATGTGATATTTTCAAACATAATATAAAACGAATTATTTGGTTATACGATAAAATTAAAAACACGAAACCAGAGCTAATGGTGAAACTTGTGGAAGATTTAGATATGTCTTCAAACATCTTGTAGCGATTCATGAAATTTGGAAGGAGGTGAATATAATGATACATATGCAACAAATCAATGAACCAAAGTTCCAGCTTACTTTTGATAAGACATGTACCTGCTGTGACTTTACATATGAAGTTTTTTTGATGCACCCTTGGGATGGAACCATTGTAGTGCTGCCGCCGCCTCCTCATTTGCCGCCGGGATAATGTGAGATAAGCATATATTGAAAAAAAGTAGCTATGTCGATGATGAATCGCTGCAAGACGTATTTTTATTTATAAGATTAGCTATGAAGCGTCGATTATAAATTATTTGGATTGGAGTTAGGAGGCTATTAAGACAATGTTTTTTAAGATAATCAGTAACATTAGAAGTTTTCTTTCCTCATCTCTCTTATCTTTATTAAGATTAGAAAAGCATGGCAAATTAGATTTTGCCAGGGGAATCATCTTTTTAATAATATCTACTATTGTTCAAATCAGCTTACCTTTCGTTATGAGGTATTTTATTGACAATGCCTTAGGTGGAAAATCGATTTCATATCTATATATTATTATTTGTATTTTGACAATGTTAGTTATTCTAACTCCAATTTTAAGTATAGCCCGTAATTATTTTTTAGAGAAAGTAAGTCGAAGGGTAAGTTTGGATATCAAAAAAAAATTATTTTCACATCTTGAATGCCTACCGCTCTCCTTTTTTAAAAACAAGGAATCAGGCTATTTAACATCCAGACTATTCTCAGATAGTGAAGTTGTAGCATTAACAATTGGTAGTTTTGCTTTGTCGGCTCAGGACATGCTTGCTTTTTTTGCTGGTATGATTGCTCTTTTATTTCTTCAATGGAAATTGACACTCATTGTACTCGTTTTTTTAGTAGTTTATAGTGTATTTATTTTTTGCAATGGTAAACGGTTTCGTGGAATTAGCAGGACAGTACAAGAAGAAAATGCCAGAGTATTTGAGAGTGTCCAGGAGAGTATTTCTGGCATTAACCTGGTAAAAGCTTTTTTAAGAGAAAAATATGAAAATCAAAGGATTTCACAAAGATTCATGCATTTAGTAGAGTTGATATTCAAACGCAATATCTTAGTTGCTATATGGGGAAATCTTGCTCAGATAACTGTAGGTCTTGCATGGGTGTGCACTTTGGGATATGGGGGATTTGAAGTGATTTCAGGTCGATTTTCTATCGGTGGTTTAATTGCTTTTAGCACGTATTTAACATTCTTATTTAATCCTGCTCAACAATTAGCCAACTTCTATAGCAGAGTTCAAACCGCTGTGGTTTCTGCAGATAGAATTACTGAAATACTAAAGACACAGCCGGAATATGATGACGGCAGGCTTTCGTTGTCTAATGCAGGAGGTGAAATTGAGTTTAAAAATGTATTCTTTTGGTATGAAAACGAGGATATAAATATTCTTAATGATGTATCTTTTAAGATAGAGCCTTATACTACAGTTGCAATTGTTGGAAAAAGCGGGGAAGGTAAAACATCTTTAGTGAGTTTAATACTCAGATTTTATGAAACCAAGTATGGAGATATTTTTATCGATGGAATCAATATCAAAGATTTGACTTTACATAGTTTACGTTCATGTATCGGTTTGGTATCTCAGGATCCTTTTATATTCAGCACAAGCATTCGCAAGAATATACTTTATGGAAATCCATCTGCATCTGATAATGCAGTAATTCAAGCTGCTAAACTTGCGCAATTGCATGATTACATTGTTAGTCTGCAAGATGGGTATGAGACAGTTGTTGGAGAACGAGGAGTTTGCCTTTCCGGAGGAGAACGTCAAAGGTTAAGCATTGCACGCCTTTTTTTAAAGAATCCATCAATTATAATTTTAGATGAAGCTACCTCTACTTTAGATGCGGAATCAGAGTATATGTTGCATGATGCTTTGGAGTCTCTAAAAAGAGGTCGAAAAACTATTATTATTATTGCACACAGATTGTCTACTATTATGAGGGCCGATAGAATTTTAGTGTTAGACAATGGAAAAATTGTTGGAGATGGAAACAGCAAAACTTTGCAAAAAAATAATGATATATATCAAAAATTATTTAATGCACAAATTTGTGGAAACTCTAGCAATTCTTCTGCGGATAGGGTTTTTATGTCTAAGAATTATTCGCAGCAGCTCTGATATGATTTAACTTTTTATATCGGATCCCCCCAAAACAGGTAGTTGATTTTCGTAAAGTAAATTTATGGAAAATTTTAAAAAAACTGTTATGAATGGAACTAAATATTATGATGACGTATAAGAATTCAGATAAAAACCGTTTTCTATCGGTCATTAAAGGAAAAATACCTGATAGGGTGCCTAATTTTGAGATATTCATAGAAAGAAATGTTACCAGTTATATATTGGGTAGAAAATCAAAGGGAACTTTCGAGTTGCCTCCGATAGATCCATTTGATTATATAAAGATTGTCAAAAAGATTGGACAGGATTTTATCGGTATTAATTTTTATGGATACCCCTATTTGCCATATAACGAAACAGGTAATTCGGTTTCGTTATCTAAACTTAGTAAAGAGAAGGCAGCAACAGGACCTTTCATCAAAAACTGTAAAAATGAAGCAGATATAAAAAAAATGTATATTGAGCCGGATAAAGCTTTTGATTTACATATTGATTATTTAAAACCTCATTTAGAAAATTATATCCGAGCGGTAAAAGATAGCCCCATAGGTCTTTTTGCAATCACTGGAATGATTTTTCAAGCTATATATCAGTTTACATTAGGATTTGAAAATTTTATGCTTTTGCTTTACGATGACCTTCCTTTCGTTGAGTATTTATTAGATGTTTCCGCTGATTATAATAGACGCATAGTGGAATTTCTGTGCGATTATCCCATAGATATGTTATATATAGGCGATGATGTGGCTTTCAGAAATGGGTTAATGATTCGGCCAGATCTTTTTTTGAAGCTTTGGGTACCCAGAATGAAAAAAGTAATCGAACCGGCAAAACAAAAAGGAATTCCCATTATATTTCATAGCGACGGGACATTATACGAACTTATACCTACCTTGATTGACATGGGCTTTAAATGTTTGAATCCAATTGAACCTTATGGTATGGATATATATAAAGTAAAAGAAAAATGGGGAAACAAAATTGCACTTATGGGAAACATAGACATTGCGGGTGTTCTTGCCTTCGGAACTCTTAAAGATGTAAAAGATGATACAAAAAAGCATTTGGAAAAACTAATGTATGGAGGGAGGTATATTGCTGCATCCAGTCATAGCATAACTTCTGCCATTCCTCCTGAAAATTTTTTAACCATGATAGAAACGGTGCATAATTATGGGAGATATTTATAGCGAGGTAGATGATAACAATAAAATAATTTTAAATGAGCGGGGATAAAACAAGTTGCAAAAAAGATGTCATTCCCACCCAGAGGTTTAAACCTTCCTGTTAAAATTAGAAAGTTGTCACGACTAAATATGCAGTTAAGTATTGGGGAGTTATCTAAAAGTAACCGGTGTGCTGGATAGATTGTCTAAGAGAAATTGTCTTACATGGTTAAGAAGAAGACATATCATTAAAAGCCTCAAACCAGATCTGAATACCAAACGAGTATGTCATAGCATCGCTATGGATGGATAATAACTTTATTATATCGGTTATACTTCCATGCTTGGCAATGATGTTGATGTTAAAAGCAATTATTTTAAAAAACAAAATAAATTTTATATTTCAACCTATAAAATTTATTTAATCTATATTTAATTATAGATAAAAAAACGGTTAATTATAAAAAGGTTAGCTTAATAATTTTTGCCACAAGAAAAGATATTGCCAACTGCAGAATGCTGGAAAACTTTACCCAATTAAGAAAAAAATGACAATGTCAGAAATAAAATGATGCGTATATTTGGTATTATTGACAAGTAGTTATTGCTGCCTGACTCCGATGCTGTGCTCTTTGAGGTTGATAAATTCTATACATTTGATAAAGATAACGAATTTGACAGAGACAAT
>JAQUMQ010000051.1 GCA_028718045.1 Actinomycetota bacterium | reverse complement strand
TTGATGCTGACATAGAATCGGCAGATGCTCTTATCGCTGTTACAGGCAGGGATCAAGACAATCTGATTTCTTGTCAGATCGCAAAGAAAAAATTCGGCATAAGAAGAACAATTGCACGAGTCAACAATCCCAAAAATATTGCCATATTTGAAAGACTTGGAGTTGATTCTGCGATAAGCAGTACCGTCTCCATCGTTGACATTATCGAAAGGGAAGTTTTTATTTCGGGATTGAAGTCTCTTACTACCATTGGAAATATTTCGGTAAATGAAATAAAACTTCTGGAAGGATATCATTCTATAAATAAACAAATAAAGGATCTGAATATCCCCGAAGGCTGTATAATAGTTTCGATAATAAGAAATGGAGAAGTCATAATACCGAGAGGAACCTCCGAACTTCTTTTGGGAGACGAACTCATAACTGTTTCCAAAAAATGTTCTGAAACAAAAATAGAAAGGGTGCTTGGCAAGATTTAAATGTTCAAGAACATATGGCAAAATATTTTAGGCTTATTGACCGAAATAATTTTCGTAGCGGCAATGATTATCATAGCATTCATAATTTGTATGATTTTTGGCTTTTGGGGATAAAATTGACGGATTCTGTTTCTTCAACAATTAAAATAATAGGATATTACATCGGTAAAGTCGTAACTTTGCTTGGTTTTATCCAGGTTATACCTTTGGTTACTTCTTTGATATATAGCGAATGGAGTATCGTTTTAAGCTTTTCGACAAGTATTTCGATATCTTTATTTACCGGCTCTTTGTTGATAATATTCTGCAATTCGGAAAAGAACAGACGTGTAGATTGGAGCCATGGCATGATTATTGCGGCTTTCTCATGGCTTCTGGGAATGCTTCTTTGCGCTATCCCATATTATCTTAGCGGCAATTTTTTAAGCTATCTTGACGCATGTTTTGATGTCATGAGCGGACTTACAACGACAGGTGTCGTTTTGATACAGGATTTGGACCATGTTTCAAATGGTATAAACATGTGGAGACATGTTCTCACCTACCTTGGCGGACAAGGCATGGTTGTTTTGGCTTTAACTTTCCTTGTAAAGAGCACAAGCGGCTCTTATAAAATGTATGTAGGTGAGGCAAAAGACGAGCAGCTTCTTCCTAATGTAATAAATACCGCAAAAGCGATATGGTTCATAAGCATAGTTTATTTGGCAGTGGGTACGATAGTATTGTGGATAACAGGGATATGCATAGGCCTTCCTGTCGACAGATCTTTTTTGCATGCTTTATGGATCTTTATGGCTGCCTGGAGTACGGGTGGTTTTGCGCCTCAGACACAAAATATACTGTACTACCATAGCTTTTGGCTTGAAATTATAACCATTGTTTTTTTTGTGATAGGTTCCTTTAATTTTACTTTGCATTATGCATTATGGAATAAAAACAGAAAAGAGATTTTAAAAAACATAGAAATTCAGTCGATGTCTGTTACCCTGACGGCATTGACTCTTATTACATTTGCGGGACTTATCAAGCTTAATGTATATCCTGATTTCATTTCCATGTTCAGAAAAGGGTTTTACCTGCTCATTTCCGGGCATACCACCACTGGTTTTATGACAATTTATGCAAGACAATTCTTTAATGAGTGGGGCAATGTCGCATTATTTGCGGTAACGGTTTCGATGCTTATAGGCGGCAGTGCGTGCTCGACTGCCGGTGGCTTCAAAGGCATAAGGATGGGTATAATATTTAAGGGCTTTATCAGAGATATAAAAAGGATACTCCTGCCGGAATCGATGGTCCAGGTAGATAAGTTTCATCATATAAAAGATATTAAGATGGAGGAGAAGCACTTAAGAAGTGCTTTATTGATTGTCATAGCGTATATTTTGACTTTTGCCATCGGTACCCTTGCGGGTTTATTTTTCGGATATCCGCTGGCTTCTTCTGCTTTCGAGGCCGCATCAGTTACCGGAAACGTAGGGCTTAGCATAGGTATTACTAAAGCTTCGATGCCAAATACTCTCAAAATAATATACATTACGATAATGTGGATTGCGAGATTGGAATTCATGTCAGTATTTGCGTTAATAACATACATATTTTTCAGGAAGAGAAGAAGATGGCTGCATTAAAAACTATTTTTGTTTCTGTCATAACAGCAGTTATGCTTCTTGGCGGAACTGCTACGCAGGAGGTTACCAGTACTCAGCTCATTGAAGAAGCCAAGGCTTATGATACCAAAGAAATAATTTATACGGGAGAAGTTATCGGAGATATAATGCAAAGAGGCGACCATTCATGGGTAAATGTATCGGACGGTTCAAATGCGATAGGAGTGTGGATTTTATCAGATCTTGTAAGGGATATAAAATTTACAGGCAGATATAAGGTAAAGGGCGATACCGTAAAAGTAACGGGTATATTTTACAGAGCGTGCAAAGAGCATGGCGGAGATATGGATATCCATGCGAGCGATATTAAAATATTAAAGCAAGGTTATAAAATTTCGGAAGCAACCAGCATATGGCAAGCAGTTTTTACGGTTTTAGGGCTGGTTTTAACAATCTTATTAAGCATTCATATTTTCAGAAAAAAACTATAAAAAAAATCCTGCGATTTATTTATATTTATATACTTTCATAAATCGGATTTATATCAGTTTCAATCAACGATAAAACAAGGCAAAATGCTGTTTTGATACTTTGATATTTGAATGTTTTAATTTTTTTAAAAATCCTTGGTTCTCCTTCCGATACAGTCTTTTTTTGGGCATATCTCGCATGCTGTTTTGATTTTGCTTATAAGCTCTGAAGGTCCGAAACCATAAACGCCGGAGGATGATTTAAAAGGCTCCATTAAAAAACTGGAATTCAGCTTGACTCCTATTTTTTCGCAAGGCAACATGGAAAATATTTCTTTCTGCTCCTCTATGGTCCATTTGAATTGTCCGGGAGAATATGAGCAAGTAGAATCCCAGCCTTTTTGCGTTATTCCCTCGGTTTTGATAATTTTTGCGGTGGCTTTGCCAAGGCATTCAAGCAAGTTAGTCGTAATCGCATCCATTATTATTGCCGAAAGAGTATCTCCTTTTTTTGATTCTTCCGTGATCAATACGTCAATTTTGTTACCCAAGGTTTGTACAAATATTATTGCTGTTTCGGAGTTCTTAAGAATCCTGCTTATATTGGGACCTGTAAAAACATTGCCTGATTTAAAATAAACTTTATCACCGATAATTTTTTCTATATCGTATTTGTCAAAGATTAATTTCGGCGATATATTTTCGATGCAGATTTTTCTTTTCTCGACAAGCATTTCTTCTATCTGCTTATTCAGGCGGCCTCCCATTACCGAGGTCAAGAAGCTTTTTCCGATGTCTTTGCTTATTTCGATATTCAGTTTTTTAAAAATTTTCATAGCTGAAAATAAATATATTGGTTATATAACATACTATAAAATCATGACGTTAATAACCAATATATTTATCATAAAAAAGAATTTCAAGAAAGTATTTTATTTTATTTAAGAGCCAGGGATATATGTTATCGAAAGCTTGACATTGCTTTGTTTATATTCCCATCCATCCCATTGGTTGTCACTATCTGTTGCAAGACCCGTAAAATGGATTCGAAGCTGAAATCTCGGTTTTCCTGCATTTATTGCATTTTGCAGTGCAGTTTTAAGTGCAGTGTTACTGCAGGAAAATGTCGAATTCGAGAACATCTGAAGCACATTTCCGGATGCCCCTGCATCGCTTAATTGCACAGCTCTTGTTCCCCAATAATAATCGTTAAGCGAAAGACTGCCGAATATATCGGGATTACCCCACTGTTGGCTTAATGAAAATACGGCGTTGGCTGTTTGAATGTTTGCTCCTGCAAGAGAAGATATGTCAAAACTTATAAATCCGAATACCGATTTGTTTGCATCGGTATCTCCTGCAAATAAACACCCACCGGCATTGATTCTGCCTTCTTTTTCGACCCAACCACCTTCAGATGCGACTTTTGAAAGATCAATTGCGATAGGAGCCGCCGCTACTACCGTTATCGTCTTTGTTTTGTTGACATTATGGCCCTTATTGTCTGTAACAGACAGGCTTACCGTATAGTTGCCTGCAGCAGCAGGGGTTTTCCAGGATGTAGGATTCGTGGTACTGCTTGTTAGGGTTCCTGAGGTAACTGACCAGCTATACGTTAATGCGTCGCTGTCCGGATCACTTGCATCAACCGATAATTCATAATTTGTATTTGTAACAGGATTTGCATTCGATATTTTTATATCGCTTACGACAGGGGCAGCATTTTCGGCTTCCGAAGATGAAGCTGCACTTCCTTCAGAACAGCCATATGTCAGATTAATCGTTGCAGTGGCTGAGCCCTCGGAATTAGTTGCCGTTGCGGTTAAAGTATAGCTCTCACCTGTTTGCAGGTTAATTTGAGCTTTTTTTGTCCCCCATGCCTTATTGCTGTCATCTCTTGAGAAGGAAATCGACGGAGAAGGGTTTCCTGTAACAACCGCTTCGATTCTGTAATAACAAACATTATCAGCCGCCGAATAGGTCGGCCCTTCGTATATGTTTAAACTGATTGTCGGGGCACTTTTTCCTGAGCCTGAAGTGTTCGAAGTTCCCTGGCTTTGCGTTGCTGAACTTGAGCTGCTTTGGGTGTTTGTATCGGATTCTCCGGAAGATACGGCAGAGCTTGAACTTTGATCAACCCCTTGGCCAGAAGATGCCGTTGCTCCTTCGGCTAAAGTAGAACTTGAGTTACCTGTGTCTAAACCTGCGCCACAAAAATTACATGTAGCAGCGACACCGAAAATAAGAATTATTAAAGAAAACGCTAAAATAAAATATAGTTTGTTTTTCTTCATGAAGGCTCCTCCAGTTAGAGTTAAATGATTGTTAACCAGAAACAGTGAAGTATTCCTGTGCGGTATCGAATACCTGTTAAAAATTATACTCTTTTCAAATAAATGTTAAAATATATTTTTGCATACTTTTTTTTAAATGAGACAAGCGGAAACTTAATTTATGTCGTATATTTATGTTGTATGCAACATTTGCCCAAAAACAACTGGAGGAAATCAACGATAGCAGAAAAACCCATTCGGATCGCATAGGATAAAAATTTTTTAGATCGGATGACCGGAAAGTTAAAATAATCAGATGCCGGTATTCATTATTGATTTAGTTCAGGGTAAGGATAACGGAAATGTCCGCTTACTTTTAATGTAGAAAGGTTATCAACTTCACTGACTTTACCAAGATCTTTGGTTATCATTATGATAAGAGGTATTCCCTTATCGTTTTTATGGTTTGAAACCATGCCCGCAACATCTTTGCCGGGATTTTCTGGATCTATCTCGAAATATACTATATCCCCTGGCTGCCATTGCAGTACATTTGTAGGATCATCGGGGTTGAAATCTACCGGCAGTTCAAGCGCATTTCTCTGGAAAAATTTTTGTTGAAAGTATACTACTCTGAAATCGCTTTTTTTATCCAAGTTTTTGCTTCCTTTTTTATCCATGGGATATGCTTCAATATGTTCACTCATATCCTTATGTATAAGTTCCATTAAGTCATATCCGCAGTCCTTGAGAACTACCGAAACAACGTCAGTGGATATCCAGTTCGGCTCATCAGGATAACCTGTTTCGGGGTAAGCTTTATAAGCATAGACGATATTTTCTTCGGGAAGCTTCATAAGCCTCAGTATGATTTTTTTTTGGGCATCGCTCAGCTCAAAGACATTCTCGCTTCCCGCAAGAGTTGTTTCGGTCGATTCAGTTGCGTTTGCTGCTTTTGCCGTACCTGTTGTGGATGTGTCATCTGTACCGCTGCTTTCCAAAGCATCTGCTTTTTCTACGTTTACCGAAGCTATCTCTTTGCCTACGGTTATTTCGGATATAGGTAAACTTATTTGAGATTTAAATAAATTTTTAGGAAGTTCGAATTTTATTTCCTTGTAAAAAGCCTTGAGGTTCCAGAATTGCAAAGCAGAAATAGCTATAATGAAAATTATTATAAGGTTATATTTAATCTTCCTTCTGCTTCGAATGTTTCTTGTTTTAACTCTCATGAACAATTATATTAACTTAAAATTTAAATTAAATAAAGTTAACTTTAGCTTTGACTTTTAAAAATAATGCTGCTATATATTTAGTTTATTGCTGTTTTAATATATCGATTCGGATTGCTGTTCCAAGCATGTTTTTTGTGATTTTTACATATTTGTTTTCATCTAGTCTTTCTGTAAGCTCTTGAAAACCATTTGATTTTTTATTTTAATGAAATATTTAAAATTTTATCAGTAGCAGTCTTATTATGAAAAAAAAAGTAATTCTAACAGGAAATGAAGCTATCGCAAGGGGTGCTTATGAAGCCGGCGTAAAAGTTGCGACTGCATATCCCGGGACACCTTCTACTGAAATACTCGAAACAATTTCAAAATATAAGAGTATTTACAGCCAGTGGTCCGTAAACGAAAAGGTAGCAATGGAGGTAGCTTCGGGAGCAAGCATTGCCGGTGCAAGATCATTGGTTGCAATGAAACACGTTGGTTTGAATGTGGCGGCAGATCCATTTATGACTCTTGCTTATACAGGTGTCGGCGGCGGATTGGTGATCGTATCCGCAGACGATCCTGATTTGCATAGCTCTCAAAACGAACAAGATAACAGATATTATTCGAAAATGGCAAAAATTCCCATGCTCGAACCTTCCGACAGTCAGGAGTGCAAAGATTTCACTAAAATTGCTTTTGAAATAAGCGAAAAATTTGACACTCCGGTTCTTTTAAGAACCACGACAAGAATCTCTCATTCCGGATCCGTTGTCGAACTAGGCGAGGCTCCGAAAGAAAAAGAAAATCTTCCTTATTTAAAAGATGCGGTAAAATACGTAATGATTCCCGCACATGCAAAAATAAGGCACAAAGATCTTTTAAATAGATGGGAAAGGTTAAGGCAATACTGCAACAGCATATTCATAAATAGCGTTATGGTTCCGCATTTTTCTTCTGATAAGCCTGACGGAGAACTCGGAAACCCTAAAAGCATAGGCATAATCACTTCAGGTGTTTGTTTTCAATTCGCAAGAGAAACTTTCGACCGCATTCCGATTCTTAAGCTCGGTATAACCAGTCCTTTTCCGGAAATACTCGTCAGAAATTTTTTAAAAGACAAAGATGTCGCAATTATAATAGAAGAGCTCAGTCCTTTTATCCAGGAGCAAGTTCAAAGCTTGAATATCGATGTCGAAATCATCGGCAAAGAATTTTTTCCTGAAAATGGGGAACTCAATACTGAAATCGTAAAAATTCTTTACAAGAAATTTAAAAAGATTGGTTTTTTTGATAACGAACATGGGAAAAAAGATCAAGGCAATATCGAAAACTTTAAAAAAGATAAAGCCGTATCGTCTTTTATCGGCAAATACGAAGAAAAAGAAATGATGAAAGATTTAAATAAGGATGATTGCGGCATTATCGAAGCCGCAGAACCATCAAAGGAAATTCTGCCAAGGCTTCCCGTTTTGTGTGCAGGTTGTTCGCACAGAGCTGTTTTTTATGTTTTAAAAAAGCTTAAGCTGATGGTTATGGGTGATATAGGATGTTACACACTTGCGGTTCTTCCGCCTATAAGTTCGTTGGATTCAACGTTGTGCATGGGAGCAGGAATCGGCCAGGCACTTGGAGTCGAAAAAGCAGATCCGAAACGCAAGGGAAAGGTCGTATCAGTGATAGGAGATTCAACATTTTTTCATTCCGGGATAACTTCGCTTATCGATAATGTTTTCAACAAAGGAACCGGACTCGTGCTTATTCTTGATAACCGGATTACTGCAATGACAGGCCATCAAACTCATCCGGGTCTTGGGGAAACATTGATGGGTAAGAAAACAACGGCAATTAAACCGGAAGATATTGCTGTTGCGGTTGGAGTTAAAAGCGTAAAAGTTATAAATTCTTATGATATTAAAAAGCTTGAAAAGGATATAAAGACCGAATTGCTGCGTAACGAACTGTCGGTAATTGTATGCAGGCAGGAATGTGTTTTAACAAGAAAAAACAAGATAGTAAAAAAATATCATATTGATCAAAAAATTTGCAAACAATGCGGGCTTTGCATCAAATACGGATGTCCTGCAATCAAATACAAGGATAATGAATACGGAATTGACGAGCTTATATGTAATGGATGCGGGGTTTGCGCAAATATATGCCCATGTGAATCGATAAAACCAGTTCCTTTATAAAAACCATCAGGTAAAAATAAATAAAAATCATTTAATGTCGCTCATATATTTTTTAAAAGAAAATTCATTAAAAAAGAAAATTGTTTAAAAAAACAAATTAAAATATAAGTGAATACG
>JAQUMQ010000050.1 GCA_028718045.1 Actinomycetota bacterium | reverse complement strand
AAAATATTAAATTTTTTTGGTGGTGTTTTTACGGCTTTTTAAAGGGGCAATTTTTTAAAAATATAAATTTGAAATATTATCCTGCATTACTGCATATAAATTTAAAAAAGGGATACAGAAATAAGGGTTTGGGCACTCTTCTTTTAAATACCTATATAAATTATATTAAAAGCGAAAATATTTCAGGTATTTGTTTGTCTGCTCATTCGGAGAAAACAGCAAAATTTTTCGCAAAAAATGGATTTGAAGTTCTGAGAATAACAAAAAGATCCTATTATAGAGAAGCACTCCATCACGATATAAACTATTATTTCTTTGGCATGAAGCTGAATCGTCATTTAAAGACAAAAAAAAGCAAGATTTAAGATTTTTGTAATTTTGTTTTTTTTGAAATATTTTTTTAAATTTCTGTGTTACAGCATGTCGTTTACCTTAACCAGGGTATATCCTTCCGATCTTAAACCATCGATTATCTCAGGTAAAGCTTTAACTGTTTCATAACCTCCCACATGCATTAAAATAATGCCGTTATCGGAAGCGTTTTCCAGTACTCTGTTTACCAGATAATCTTTTGTAATTTTTACTCCATTTAATTCTTCAGCCCAGTCGTGACTGTCTACCGTCCATAATATGGTATAAGGATAGCCTTCTTCTTTTAATATTTTCAATATCCTTTCATCATATTCACCATATGGAGGACGAAACAAATGCGGTAAATAATTAGTCGTTTGTTTTATTATATCCGTTGTTTTGCTAATTTCGTTTCTGACTTCCATGTCTGTCATTAAGGTCATATGATCATGGGTCAAGGAATGATTTTCCAAGGCATGTCCTTTATTGACAATTTCTGCGGCAAGATCCGGATGATCCTTTGCCCATAATCCTCTGGTAAAAAACGTTGCTTTTACATCATATGTATCAAGTAAGTTTAAAAGTGCTTCCGTGTTTTCATAAAGCCATCCCGAATCAAAAGTAAGTGCAATTTGTTTAGTTTGGTGATGGGTAATACCCGTTCTGATTATCTTTGATATATCCGCATCTGTTGTTTCTTTAGTAGTTTCTACGTGTATTTCTTCTTTTTCGGTATTTCGTACTGAAGTATCGGATATCGTATCGTTTGTTTTGTTTTCCATATCATCCGAAGACGTAGTTTCCGCTACCTGTTTAACTTTACAAAGGCTGCAAGTAGCGGCAGTGAAGAACAAAGTCAATAGTATGAGAATGCAAATAAGTGGAAAAAATTTACTTTTTTTTGTTTTTCCCATCATTTAACTTTAAAAAGAGATTATCGATAAATCATGATCTTTTATTATTAAAATAATAAATTTTAGTCATGTCAATACCATCTAAAAAGTTATCGTATGCTAGGTTGCTTATGCGTAAATAAAACCTATTTTATATATGAATCAATAAATTAGGTTCGACTTTGAAAAGATGTATATTGCTAACGTTTATCATATCATATGAAATTATATCTTTATAATTCTACTTTCCCGAAATCGATGTAGCCGTTATTTATGTCCGTACGGATTAATTTTACGCAAAGTTTGGTGCCGACCCTCATATTTTTAAAGCCGTTTACCAGTTTTCCTTCAACGGGAGGGTCCATAAGCCTTACCCACGTTCCTTTGTTGGAAGCTCCTGTTATGATGGCATCAAACTGTTCTCCGATCCTTGACTCAAGCAATATTGCTGCGGCAGATTTTAATACCTGTCGCTCAGCTTTTTTTACTTCATCCTCCTTTCGCGTGCAATGTTTTGCGAGTCTTCTAAGCTCCTTTTTCTCGTATGGTATATGGCTGCCGTTTAATGCAGCCTTAAGCAATCGCTGCGTAATTATATCGGGATATCGGCGGTTTGGTGCAGTGCAATGGGCATAATCCTTGACGGCAAGACCAAAATGCCCGGCAGGCTTATCTTCCTGAAACTGAGCAACGTATTCTCCTGAACCCAAAAGCTTGATAATGCTAAGGGAAAGATCTGGGAAATGCACAGGGTCAATCGTCTTTGCCGTTGACAGGAATTGTTCCAAAGCTTTAGAGTCTGGTTTCTTTGGCAAAACCGAACCTTGTTCTTTTGCAATTTCGATTATCTTATCCCAGTATTTGGGTACGCGGACGACACGGCGAAAAGTTGGGAAATGTTTTGATGAAAGATATTGCACAATGATTCTATTTGCACAAATCATGAACTCTTCTATTATATCCTTTGCACGGTTCCTATTGTCGGGTACGAGATTTTTTAATTCATCTCCGCAGAAAACAGGACGGACTTCAATTGTTTCAAAGTCAAGCGCGCCATTTAAATAGCGCAGTGTTTTAAGCTTTTGCGCAAGTTTGTCCTGCAACCGTATGTTTTCTTCCATGCCGGAAATGGTGCCGATCACCGACGGCATAGGGCTTTTCCCTTCCAGCCAGCTTGCCACGCTGTTGTAAGCCAGTTTTGCATGATTGTTTACCAGTGCCCTATATATCTTTGAACTTTTAAGAAAACCATCTGAAGACAGCATAATTTCGATGACAATGGCAAGCCGGTCTGATTCATGGTTTAGAGAAGTAAGGTTTGTCGAGAGTTTTTCGGGTAGCATTGGAAACGTTTCCGCAACGGTATAAATTGAAGTTGTATTTTTTTTGGCATGACAGTCAATGACAGAATCTTTTTTCACCAGTGCATCGACATCGGCAATGGCTATCATTATATTGTTAAGTTCAGTTGATTCAGTCCAGGCAATTGTCAGCTGATCCAAATCGAGTGAATCGTCATTATCGATCGAACACCAAGGAAGATGTCTGAGATCGCGGATCGATTTTTCGTATTTTTCTTCTGGTTCATTGATTTTTTTAAGCTCTTCGGACACATTGGCGGGAAAGTCAGCGACAAGCCCTCTTTCAATCATTATTCTTCTGGCGATTTTTTTTAATATCGATCTGTGTTGGATGCCGTCTGTATTTATATTACCCATATTTTATCACCTTATAATATCGCATGTTTTACTTTTTAAAAACTATTTGAAAAAATATCAAAAAATGTAAAAAACATCAAAAAATATCTAAAAAGAATTTAAATTCTAAAGTATCTGCAGTATTGACAAACACGAACTGTATGAAGTAAAATATCAAATGAAACGGTTCATTATGTACCGATTCATATTATAAAAAATTTCATCATAAAAAGAGGAGAAGCTTGATGAAAGAAGTCAGGAAAAGCATGACTTTGATGGCAATAATTTTTTTAACCGTGCTCACAAGTATCGGGATAGTAACGGGATGTACAACAACTATCCAGAAAACAACAACTTTATCTGCTGAAACAACAAAAACGTCTGCCGAGGCAGGTACGGGTATTTCTCAGTCACAAACTTCAGATGCTCAATATGAAAAAAAATTTAATGACGAAACACTTATTTTGACGGGATCGACGACACTTCTTGAAGTTGCTCAAAAATGGGCTGAAGCTTTCATGAATTCAAATGGCGGTAAAATAACTGTTAATGGCGGAGGATCCGGAGAAGGAATAGCATCTCTTTTAAACGGTACAACCGATCTGGCTAATGCTTCCAGAGCTATGAAAGATGAAGAACTGAAAGTTGCCGAAGAAAAAGGTCTTAAAGTTAAAGAATATACCGTACTTTTTGATGGAATATGTGTGATTACAAGTAAAAATATCGAAATAAAAGAGTTATCGCTTGATCAACTGGCGAATATTTTCATGGGAAATATAACAAACTGGAAAGAAATCGGTGGTCCTGATGCCGAAATAATTGTTGCTGCAAGAGATTCAAATTCAGGTACGGGAGAGTATTTTCTTGAAAAAGTGATCCAAAAAAACAAAACCGAAAAAGATAATGATTATTCAGAAATATGTTTAAGATTACAATCCAATACAGACGTAGTAAACCAGGTCTCAGACAATGATAATATGATTGGTTATATAGGCATAGGCTATCTTGAATCGGCGGGCGATCATGTAAATTTGGTTTCTGTTAAAGATGAAAGTAACACGGCGATAGCTCCTTCCGTAAAAACGGTTGCAGATAAATCTTATCCTATAGCAAGAGACCTTTACATGTATGGAAATTTAAATTCAATGTCTGAAATTGCAGCTTCATTTATAGAATTTGTTTTAAGTTCCGAAGGCCAAGATATAGGCGAAGAATCTGGGTTTGTCGGAATCGAATAATTTTTCTTAGTTTTGTAAAATTTTTATTTATTTTCTCATCTCATCCTATCCCATAAGATATCGAGAGGTTTATTGAAAACCCCTCGATATCTTTAAATTCAAGACAACTTTCTTTGCATCTTTACTATATAATCATGCTTTTATTAAAAAAATATTGACATGTATATAATAGTATATATAATATATATTATTATATACATTATAAGTTTTGATCATTGAGACATTGAATATTCATAAATAGCAACAATAGGATAATTCATGCTTAAAAATAATCTAAGACGGTGCAGATTTGAACATAATGAGATTTCTCAACAGGAGCTCGCAAATATAATTGGAGTTACTCGTCTTACCATACATTCGATAGAAAAAGGTAAATTTAATCCTTCTGTGCTTCTGGCATTAAAAATCGCAGATTTTTTCGATAAAAAAGTGGAAGATATTTTTTATATTGACAACAAATAGTCTTAAATCAATATGAAGGGGCGAAGTTCCGGATGAAAAAGAAAAACGATATGAAAAAATTAATCAATATAAGCGAAAATACGACACTTGCCTTATGTCTCATCTCTCTTTGCGGACTGGTCTTTAATATAGTTTTTTATGTGATTTTAAGAATTACGATTATTAACAACGAGGATATAATGATCGTTGCAGATAAAATAGAGGTGTTTCTTGCAATAGTTTTTATAATATTTTTTATTTTCCATATATCGGCAATATTTTCCATTATTCTTCAGTTAAAATTTTTTAAAAGAGAAAGCATCTTAAGATCATTTTCGTTTTTTGTTTCGGTGATTTCGCTACTTATGATTTTCGGTGATTTTGCATTGCTTAGCGATATCTCAAAAGAATATATCGGTGGCATAAAAACAGGAATCGCAGGAGAATTTCTTATTCTTTATCTTAGCCAAGGGCTGCACTTGCTGTTTCTTGTTCTTGTAATTGTACTGACGATTCTTACCAAAAGAAGAATATATAAAAAAGCTATGGAGGAAATTGTAATAAAGGATGAGTCAATATTTATAAATGCTAATTACATCGGCGTACTATGCAGCGTATCAGGTTTAGGATTGTTGATATTATTGTCTATATACTCGCCTTTATGGGCAATAAAAAAAGGTATTATTGCAATAACTTTGATGATAATGCTTCCTTATATCGCAATAGCAGTATATTGGGCAGCAGTGAAATTCAAAGAAAAGGCTGGCGAATGGTATGATGAAAAACAATATCAGGATCTGGCAAAAGCCAGTCTGACGACATGGATTGTTTCGGTGATTTTGCTTGCCGTGATTTTTGCTTTTCAATACTGGTATAGCAAAGCGACAATATTAAATGTTATATGGTTTCCTCTTTACTTATTTTTTTCGTTACTTATTTTTTCAAGCAGTATTTTGTATTTAAGTAAAAAAGATATGGCTTCGGAAGAATAAAAAAGCAACATAAAATTGTTATCTTAATGATTTAAATATCCAAGGTCTTTTCTGCTCATATTATTTTTTGGTTTCCAAAATAATTTTTGATTGTCTGATGCATAATGCAATAGATTATGGAATATATCTATTGCTACTATGATTTTAAAAAAGATGGTTGCAAATTATAATAAATTATAATATTTAATTAAAAACATAAGTCGTGTGATATTATCTGATATTAAAAAATATGGAAAAAGAGAGTCTGATATGATACATAAAATAGATATGGAAAAGTATTCATCGGCTGTTACTTTATCTGATATGGAGATTTTTATTTTCCCCGAGCTTTTATATAGTCTTGTTCTTGCTAATATAATGTCGCCTGTAATATGGTCGTGGAAAAAAGATCCATGGTTTAAGAGTATAGACGATATGACACCATATAAAAAAATATTAAGGCTTAAACAGTTCATTATGGATAATTTCGATTTTAATCTTGACCTGGAAACATGGGGGCTTACCACAAAAGAAAAAGAAATTTCCAGATTCAAATCCTTTCTGAGCGAGGATGTGATTAAGAAAAGCAATGCTTTATTTGGGTATGAAGGAGACAAATATTATTTCAGCATCGACATAAGAAAACACTTTGGAATTGACAAGTACGAATCCAATGTGATTCCATATTGGAAAACTGAAACGATAGAAGCAATGGAAGCATTCAAGTATAAAAATGCTTTCAAAAAAGGAGCGGGAGAATGTGTTTCCATATCTACATTGTACGCTGCGGCGCTCTTTATCATATGCAAAATACCTTTAGAAAATATATATCTTTTGGCAACGCCTCTTCATTCCCAAAATTTTATTGATATAAAAGATGGCTTTATAACAAATAACAGAAGGCTGATAACAAAAAACATGTGGTTTAACGGTACTAAACTTACGGCAAAAGCCCAGCGGGCTATGAGAAATGAGCAGATAACAATTGTTTCGCACAACTCAGGATTCGTCCATGCGGTATATCCGGAAGCAACCATGGATATCAAAGCATATGATGATTTTAAATTTAAACTTAGCAAATTTCTTGTTACTGACATTAATTTTGAAATATTTTGTAACTTTCTTAGGCAGGAATCACATCTTCAAAAATGTTTTCAAATAAAACATATCTATAATGATAAGGAAAGGTATATCGAAGCCGAAAAAGCTTATGATTATGAAAGCACCAGTTCTTTCAAGGTAAACGAAAGTACACTGGACAAGCTTTTATCGGAAATCGATACATATGATTTTTATTCTAAACCATTGGAAGACAGGATATTTCTTAATAAATTTATTGAATATTTTAAATCACACAAGATCGATTTTAAAGATAAAAATAAAATAAACGGACTTTTGGATGAGCTAGGTTGTCCTAATGTAAATAAAAAAAAGATCCTCGATGCCCTTTTTGAGTTTTGTAATTTGAATCCAAAACTTCCCGGTAACGATAAAATTTTCAAAAAAACCGAGTCAATTAACTTAACAACCGATATGGATAGGGAAAGTATCATATCTTATCTGGAATCTTTAAGAAATAAAAATGCGACCGCAGATCTGGCTTTTTATGCATACAGGGATTTTTCCAGAACCAATTGGGATCCTTTTATGAAAGCGGCTATTGAGAGAAATCCGGTATCGATCGAAGCTTGCAAAAGGTACAGTGATATCGAAGTAGTTCATGTTATAGAGAATATGCTTAATCATTCCATATATGAAGGTCCCAGACTAGCACAACCCGATGAAGTATGGAACTTTAACAGGGGTGATGGTCTTGAAAGAGCAATATGTCTGGTAAATATTTTAAAAAACAGAAACAGGTATAAGGACATTGACATTAATATCGAAAATGATAATGCTACCGTGACACTGGATCATATAAAAGTCATCTGGCCTTCCCGTAAAGGCATACAAGGCAATATAAAGCTTGATGGTTGTTTTGCTTAAAGGCTTGATATGTTCGTCAATATATTAAAACAATGTTTATGGTTATTTGAATGCCGCTTATCGAGGTTTTTTTGAATTGCAGGCTTATCGAATAAAGCGCTACTATTATAATACGCAAAAAAGAAGTTGCGTTATTAAGGGCTGAATCTGAAAAAAATTTAATTTCCTATTATAGTATTTATGAATATATATTATAATTCTGAATTTAAGCAACGTTTAGGATCGTTTAAAAAAATATTAAATTGTTTTAAGAGAAATACTTTAGAAAGGGAAAGTTTATGTTTAAAAGCAACAAGGCAAAAATTTTTATGGTTTTTTTAGTCGCATTCTTGCTGACGTCTTTTATTTTTCCATCGCTCATGTTCGCGGACTCGACATCTGACGTAACAGCATTCGTCACAAGGCTTTATGAAACCTGTCTTGGGAGAAGCCCTGATCCCGGAGGTCTTGAAAATTGGGTTGGCAATCTTTTGGCCGGTAGAGTATCCGGAGGACAAGCAGCATACGGATTTGTATTCAGCGAAGAACTCATAAACAGGAACTTGGACAATGATCAGTTTTTGGCAATAATGTATAAAGCTTTTTTTGACAGACCTGCCGATGCCGAAGGTTATGCTAACTGGATGGGGTTGCTCAATTCCGGATCTTCGAGAGAATTTGTTTTTTCGAACTTTGTTAACTCGATTGAATTTGCAGATATATGCACAAAATATGGTATACAAGCCGGAACGGCAAGGATTTCAAACGGTTCAAGCAATGCAATTCCACCGGCAGCGGGTAATGTTATCGTCGTTATGGGAGATTCTTTGATAAATAAATCGGATTG
>JAQUMQ010000049.1 GCA_028718045.1 Actinomycetota bacterium | reverse complement strand
CACCTCCAAAATAATAAACCTCTGAAACTTCATATTTCTTTTTAAGGTATTTGAAAAGTTTAAAATAATCTATTTTCCAGCCCAGACTCTTTTCTCCACCATAAAACAGATTAGACGCATCAATAAAAGCAAATGTCTTCATTTTTTAAAATTTTCTTTTTGATGATTAAATTTTAATGATTAAAAAAGTTGCTTTCAGGGTTTCTTTTTTGCTTGACTTCATTTTATCTAAATTAATTCTATCAAGTATTTTTACTAAATGCATTCCTTCAGAAATTTCCAGAACTAGTAAAATTATAAAAAGATTATAGATCAAAAATATGAATATAAAAATTAAAAAAACTGATTTGTCCCAATCTTTTTAATTTGAATGAGAGTCAGCCATTTAAGACTATATTCAAAAATCGAACAAGAGGGTGGGAGGCGGGAGATTGTTTAAACAGGAGAAATTTTAACATTTCTCCTGCAGTAATCTTTTCAGCGTTTATTAAATTAAGTCTTTTTGCTTGAAGCTATAGTATCCCTTAAATTCATCTGCTTCAAAACCTAAAATAATATGGTCAAGCAAATTAATTCCCATAATAAGGCTGGCTCTTGATATTCTATTGATTACTTCCGTATCATCATTTGGAAGCTCAGAATTTCCCGGTAGATTGTTATGAACAATGATAATACTTGCGGCACTTGCAAGTACTACCGATTTTAAAACTTCTCTAGGGTGCACAATACTCTTCGCTCGCCCAGTGCAAAGTAGTTTCACTAGGCGGACTAAGGACTTCGCTCGCCCAAAGTAAATCTTTATTACTTTCTAAAAGATTGCCAAAATTATAAGTTATATAAACATCTAGCTTATTTGTTTTTCCATAGCCAAATGTTGAATCTATTCCGATTGTAAAAAAACTATATGATTTTACGTATTTTACGTGAAATATGGATCTCTTTTTCTGTCTTATATCATAAAAAAAATCATGCAATATAAGTCATTAATTATGTTTTGGATCTCTTTTATCATCTTACTAAAATAATTGCTGTTAAAAGCTAAAATATAGCCTTAAAACACAAGACAAAAGACATCCGGTGCGGTTCGCGACATTTCCCCCGCGCCCTCTTTGTCGCAGCCGCTGCCGGAAATGAAAAACCTCTTATAAATAAAACATACTAGCTTCAAATAAGGCTGCTTTAAGGCTTCCTGAGCCAGTTAAATATGATTGGAAGTATTTATATTGCGATTGTATAAAATCATAGAATAAGGCTTTTTATCGATTAAATGAGATCCAAATAGATATGGTCAGCATTTTTATAATTGACATTATTTTATGATCTATTTACTGGAAAATTTCTAATTCTCGAAAAACACTTAATATCTTAAAGAACTGTTTTCTGGTATCGGATACCCCCAATGGCTATTTGAAGAATTGGGGAGGTATCTATATTTATAAATTCCTTCTTAAATATTCTTCTATATTCTTATATATTCCTATAGACTGTCTTTGAATATCCTTTCATAAACTATGTATGTATAATCAGGAAGTATATCGATGATATTTTCAATGCTATTTTCATTTAGCCCTTGAATGAAATATTTCTCGACTTTGCTGTAAAGATAAGGTTTCCAGTCATTTAAAAAACTTTCGAAATCTTCATCGTTTATAATCTCTATTTTTGATTTTTTTGAAGTAGAAATATCAAAATAATGATATCTGTTATACTCATAATTTTTTCTTTTATCCCTTACCTCAATAAACAGCTCATATTCTTTAGTAATAACAGGATAAACAGGTCTTAATATCCATATCACTTTTTGATTATTTTCTGGTTCTTCAAATAAAAAAAGATCTTTACATTTTTTATCATTTTCATACTCTACATTTCCTTTATAAATTTCTTCCGTTATGCAGCAAATATCAGCATCTTCTTCATCTGTTTTAATAAGTACTGGAATCATTTCAAATAAGCCTAACTTTATAAATCTGTTAACAATTTCACATATATTAAATATAAAAACAACTTTGCCAATAAAATATTTATCCGGGTTTGTAACTTTCACGCAATTCTTTTTATAAATATCTCTAGAAAAGCCAGCACCAAAAGTTGAATAAAATTTAAAGCCTTTAATATTTTTACTATCATATGCATGTACTACATTAAAATCTATGCCAAGGCTATTTTTATAATCAAGCTTACTATATAAAAATATAAGGCCGTAAATATCATTTATGCTAAAATCTTTTAAATAACCTCTGTTTATTATTTCTGAAGAAATATTTATATATTGCTTGATATCTTTTCTGTAAGTGCGATGATTATGACCATAACAATTATTCATTTTAAAATCATTGTCTTCTTTTCCAAAAAGTGGAAAATTTAAAACTTCAACTGCCAATGTCTTAAGAATTCCGGTTTTGACATCCGGCCTTTCTTGAATTAATTTTTTTTGCATAAGTTCAGTTTTGGCCATCAGAAAAGCTTCCTTATTTTTCAGATAATCACTACATCCGTTATAACCAAGAAAACTGCATCCCATATTTTTTCGAGGATTCACAGAACGACAATAAAGGATATATAGAATAAGAGCCTTTTTGGATAGGCTTTCTTTATTAAGTTCTAAAATTTTCCTATCAATTTTAAAATAATGCTCATCTGATTTCATTTTCATTTCCTCTTATTTAAAAAGTAATGTTCATATGCATTTTCATATTTTAGATTATCGGTTTTTTAGACTATTTACAAATGCTTTCAAATCCCTTATGGAATTTATAAACTTAGTAGTCTCAATTGAGCTACTCCCACTGTAAAAACTGTTAATATCGGTATTTAAATAGTTGTTTTTTAAGAAACAGAAATAATTTCCTGTTTATCCTTCTTGCATCTGATTTTTGAGAACTTATATTCTCTTGCTTTAAGATAGGCCGTAAGATAGAAGTCTTTTGTTTCGAACATGACATTGTCATTTTCCATTTTCTTTTCCTTTCATGGTTGCTTTTGAAATAAAAAAAGCCCGGGTATAAGCCCAAGCCAAAATCTACTATTTTAAAAATTAATTAGTTTAAATTATTTTTTTTATTTTTAGTAATTTTTGTACTATTTTTTCATTACTTCCAATGACTAATTCATCACTATTATCAATAGAAGTAGTATTAATTAATCTTATAGACTCCCCTCCATAACTTTTAAATTTTCTATAAGTATTAAGAGTATCCAAATTTTTATTTTTAAATCCGATAAATAAACAAACATTCTTACTTAATGGAATTATTTTAATAGCCTTTGGATCTAATATTGATACAATTTTATCATTATATACTTTTCCTTCTTTAAGCATTATAAAAGGATTGTCACAAGTAATAAAAGCTCTCTTAGGAGAAGCGTATATAAAGCTCCAATCCATGTCTAACATGAGATCAACTTGTTTTTTCCCAATAGGAAACATCCTTCTTAAAAAATATATATCTCTTGAAGCTTTATAATACTTTGAACGATTTTTAATGAATACAAGAAAATCCTCTGCCGTCATATCTGATTTTAAGCCAGTTTTTTCTTCATAATCCTTTATAAAATTTTCTGCTTCTTTTAATTCCGTTAATTTCTTTAAATATTCTTGGATTCCTCTTTCAGCAAACTCTTTTGCTATCTTCTCAAATTTAGGTATTTTAATTCTTAAAAAAGAAATAAATACAGCGAGGTTCTTTTTATCTTCAATTGTTAAACTACAATTAAAATCCGAGGAAATTTTTTTTATTATAGGTGCTGCTTTATCTTCAACTGTATATTTAAAATAGTCATCGATTAACCTTTCATTACCAAAACCAGCATTAAATAGATTGTAATAGTCTTCAGACCAACAAATACTCTTAGGTGATTTAAAAAAACCGCTTTTATTCTTTAAATTATAAACATATAATTTTTCTGAATTGTTTTCTAAAAAGCCCCTAAGATAGAATTGTGAAAGCCAATGATCTCTCATTTTGTGCTATTTCTGTACTAACTACAAAATTTATTGTTGAAAAATTGTTGACAAGTTATATAATATGAACCGTATAATTTTATATTTTTGTGCTTAGAATTATCATCAACCGCACAAATTTCAAGTGTATTTGATTATTTGGATCTTCGAAAAACCAGCAGAGTTAGCTTGTAAGCCGAGTTCTGTATCTGAATACATAAAAGCATCCAGTGGTAGCCATCTATCTCGAACAAACATTGCTGTTTGTTTCAAGCGACCAACCCGGAAGAAGAGCGGGCAGCTCCATATCTTCCCTATTTGGTCTTGCTCCGAACGTGGTTTTCCTGGCCAGCCTGTTGCCAGACTGCCGGTGAGCTCTTAACTCGCCATTTCACCCTTACCGGCATTTTACTTATTTTTAAGGTTCATAAAAACTTAAAAGCATTATGAACATTTAAATGTCCGGCGGTATTATTTCTGTTGCACTATCAGTTAGATAAAGCTTTCGCAATACCTACCCGGGTATTACCCGGCATCCTGCCCTGCGGAGCTCGGACTTTCCTCGAGAAATCGAAAATTGATTTCCCGCGACTACCCGGCTAACTCTGCCGTTTGATTAAAATAATAAACTTAAATTTATAAAAATCAATACCTGATATGGCAGTTTATGACTAACTCTCTGATTGGCTCCTTAATCGGCTCCCGCAAATAAGCGGTTTGATCAGACTTCTATGCAAGGCGGCAGATTTTATTGGCCAAGGTTTATAAGGTTTATATATTAACCATCATGTACTTTAAACCACATGTGGCTGAAATGTTGTTTTAAATTTCCTGGCTGTTTTCCAAAGATCAGCCAATCGAACTTAGATTCAGTTCGATATTTACCAGCCTGTCTGCTTCTTTGTTTTTATCGCGTGAAATATGCACGACCTTGAATTGCTTCAAATGTTCTGCTTCTTTTCTGATTTGCAAAACCATTTTCTTTAAACAATCATCCTTGATTTTCCAATATCCATTAATTTGATTATATGCAAGACTGCTATCGGTATAAATAGTGATTTCATCGGGATCATATTTTTTAGAACTTGCCAGCGCTTCAATTATCGCAAAATATTCTGCATAATTATTTGTATTTTCACCAATATACTTTGAATATTGTTCTATTTTTTCACCATCAGCATCATACATTACGAAACTGATTGCTGCCGGACCAGGATTTCCTCTTGAGCCGCCATCCGTAAAAATTTCAATGATTTTATTCTTTAAATTCTTCATCAATCAGGTCAATTTCTCCTCTGTATTTTATTATTATTCTTTTACATGTCGGGCATTTATACAATCTATTTAAATCATCCATATTCAAAGCTTCGCCTGCCGACATTTCCATGTTGCATGCCGTGCACATTCTCTCCTTCAAGATCCCGACTGCAATCCCGCCTCTTTTTTCCTTGACTTCATTATATTTTGCAAGTATATCATCGGGGATTTGCTTTAAAATTTCCTCTCTTCTTTTTTGATATTTATTTAATTTACTTTCCACCACTTGGATACTGCTGTTTATTTCATCTTTTAACTTATCGACATGCAAGGAAATTTTCTCTTTCTTTTCTTTTTCGGATTTAATCAGCTCATTTATGTCATCAATTTCGATCATTATTTCCAATATTTTATTTTCTGTATCTTCGTTTGCCTTCCTTATGCTTGTGATTTCTTCCTGAAGACCTATGATTTCTTTCGAACTTGTAATTGTGCCGCTTGATAATTTATGTTCATTCTTTTTGATTTTCTCATTTTTAAGTACCAGATCATCATCGAGTTTTTTCCTATCTCTTTCAAGCTCTTTATAGCTTGAAAGCAGCTTATTATAGCTTTCCGAAGCTTCATTTAATTCTTCTTCTCTTGTCTTAAGTTCTTCATTTGCTTTTAATTTATTTATTTCTTTTTTAAGAAAAACGATCTTGCTGTCTGACAATTGTAATTTATATAAATTAAGAAGAATAAAATTTTTATTTTCCAATGAAGTACCTCCAGGATAATTCTTTGTAATTGCTTTTTAAAATTTTTAAGCCAAGATGCATCTTATTGTTTATATCCTTTAAAATTTCATAAATATGGCTGATGGCAAACAATTCAGATTCTGCATGGCCAAGCTCTATAATCAGCTTGCCAAGCTCTGAAAGCATCTGAGCATTATGATAATTAATTTCTCCACATACAAGAACATCGAAATCCATATCTTTTATGTTTTCGACAGAGGAATTTACGCTTCCGTTTACCGCTGCAACTTTTTTTATTTTCTTTTTGATATTAAAAGACGTACTGTTAAAAATATACCTGAAGTTGGTTAAATTTAATTTAGTTTTTATATAATTCAAAAAACCATTTAAAAACAACGGCTCTTTTAGATCACCCGTTCTTCCCATACCTCCTTTCTCGAATTTATTTTCAAGCCGATATACATCGTAAGCCGGTTCTTCATAAGGATGGGCTTTGATCACTTTATCTATGAGTTCTGTCAATTTTTCAGATGAAACAATACATTCGAGCTTGACCTCTTCGACAAAATTCAGGTTATCCTTTTTGCCAATAAATGGATTGGCATCTGCGCCAGGTTTAAAACTTCCCTTCCCTTCCGTTTTAAATGTGCAGCATGAATAATCTTTCCACTGACCTCCTCCTGCAAGACACATGGCATTCCTTATTGTTTCTTCGTAATCTAAAGGTGCAAAAGTGACGAATTTAAACCATGTTGTAGGATAAGCTATTATACTTTTTTTGTTGGTTAGTTCCAGTAAGCCTGCGATATAATCATTTAGCCCGTTTTTCATCATATCATAATTCGTATGAGCACAGTACAGCGCAATTTTATTTTCTATCAAATTCAATATTGTCTTTCCCGTATAATCTTTGGAAACTATATTACTTACAGGCATAAATATAAAAGGATGGTGGGAAAAGATAAGAACTGCATTCATATCAAGAGATTCTTTTATCACATCTTTATTGACATCGAGGCAAACCAATATATTCTTTATTTCGCTTTCAAGATCTCCTATCAAAAGTCCGCAATTATCCCAATCAAGCGAACATTCCTTATGGAAATAGCTGTCAAGAATATCTGTCAGTTCTTCTAATTTCATAATAGGCATGTTGCAAGTTAGTATTAATTAAGAATATTAACATATTTAGTTGTAAATATAAAAAAGTAAAAATATGTTTGCGAACATATTTGCTTCGATAAGATTCGAAAAATTTGTAAATCGCAGGTTCTGATTTTGGTGGGCCCACCAGGATTCGGACCTGGGACCTCCGCATTATGAGTGCGCTGCTCTAACCAGCTGAGCTATGGGCCCTTTTAAAATAAAAACAATTTATAATGACTTAAATAAAATACATTAAATTAATGCTTTTGACAATTGGATATATTAATAAAATTCATTAGTTTAGTCAAATAAAATATAGGGTGATATGATTGGAAATACGGGTGGAGCTTTATCGTGTAATTTCGTTATTTATTGGCAACATCAACATATGCTATCAATATTTCGTTAGGTATCGACAATATTGTTATAATCTCCTATCTATACAAAATGACAAATTTATATCTTTTTAGTAAACTAGATATATATTTAATTAATTCACTCTTTTTTTAACTTTGAGGTGATAATATGTTTTCCAAAACAAAAATAACTTTTTATGGCCATTCTATGTTTGTTATTCGGTCTAAAAACGGCATAAACATCGGAACAGACCCTTATAACGAACAGGTAAAATCAAATCTGCCTGATGTTTTTGCAAATGTTGTCACTATTTCTCATTCTCATTTCGATCATTCAAATTTAAATTTGTTTAAAGGAAAACCTAAAATTATCAGAGAAACCGGAATACATGATTTTGAAGGAATATCTTTTCATGGATTTTCGTCTTTCCATGATAATATGCGTGGAGCATCCAGAGGAAACAATATAATATTTAAATTTGAGGTTGACGGAATAAAATTTGCTCATTTCGGTGATTATGGTTCCACCGCGGAGGAAAAAACCATTTCCGAGCTTAAAGATATTGACATAATTTTCATTCCGGTTGGCGGCGTTTATACGATCAACCACAGAGAAGCAATAAATCTGATAAATAAATTAAATCCAAAAATAGCAATACCTATGCACTTCAAAGAAAAGGACACCCGCATAGAAGTGGATGATATAAATCCCTTCAAAAACAGCCTTGGTGCTTTCAATAAAGTAAAAGAGGTTGGAAATTCTTTTGAAATAAGCAAAGAAGAGCTGCCTTCTTCCACGGAAATATGGATAATGTATGGCGCCTAAATCAAATCTTGCTGCCCGAAAATCTAAATCAAATCTTTTTGCCTAAAACTATAATAGCCGTTTTCGGCAACAATTATATGATCGAGCAAATTTATTCCGATGATCGAACATGAACGGTAAAGCCTGTTTGTGACTTCCATATCATCAGAA
>JAQUMQ010000048.1 GCA_028718045.1 Actinomycetota bacterium | reverse complement strand
GGACAGCCCATATTTATATCGATTATATCGGAGTTTGCTTCTATCGAACTTGCGGCTTCTGCTATTACAGACGGATCATTTCCAAATATTTGTATGGCACATGGTCTTTCAAAATCAGTTGTTTTCACAAGTTCCATTGATTTATCATGATTGTATATAAGGCCATAACTTGTAACCATTTCTGAAAATGTAAGAGAGCAGCCAAGAAATTTTGCAAAAATCCTGTAGGTATTGTCGCTTATCCCTGCCATGGGTGCAGCGATAATCGGATTATTTATCGTAAGATTTGAAATTTTAAATGGATTTATCGTTATTTCTGAAAAATTATCTATTAAACCAGACTTAGTTTCTTCTTTGAATTCTAAATCATAAAACCTTGAAAACAACAAAAATATAAATTTTGATTTTTCTTTTAACTCGGCAATTAAATTTTCTAATTCATTTGTTTCTCTTTCCATGCCCTAAGATATGTTATCAGATTAATTTGCCATCATCATTTGTTTTGCGTTTATATTTTATTTGTTTCTGTCATTTAACAATTTTATTCCCTTAAGCGTTAAATTATCATCGGTTATCGTAATATATCTGCTCTTGTTTTTTAACAAATAAGACAAACCGCCAGTTCCGATTACATAAGGCTTGAATTCTTTTTTAGCGCCTTTTTGCTCGTTAATGATTTTCTCAATTATGAAATCAACCTGACCAAGAAAACCAAACAGTATTCCTGCCCGAAGTCCGTCGTAAGTATTTTTACCTATAACTTTGTCAGGCCAGCTTAAATCAACTTTGGAAAGTTTTGCCGCGAATTTAAAAAGAGCTTCCGATGAGATTTCGATTCCAGGAGTAATTACGCCACCGATATATTCTCCTTTTGCCGAAATTATATCAAATGTCGTAGCTGTTCCAAAATCCACAACAATTGCCGGAAATCCGTAAAGTTCTTTAGCTGCAACAGAATTGGCAATTCTATCTGCACCTATTTCCGTCGGAAAATCATATAAAACTTTAAGTCCTGTTTTCACGGAACTGTTTATTATAAAGGGATTGGCTTTAAAATATTTGGCACTCATTATTTTTATTTCCTCCAAAGCCCGCGGAACTACGCTTGAGATTGCTATTTCTTCAATACCCAAATAATCATAACCTGAATTATCAAGGAAATTTATTATAAGAGAACCTATTTCGTCTGCGGTTTCGTATCTGTATCTTGGAGTTCCCATTCTCCATGACGCAAGAATATCATTACCTTCAAACAAGCCAATGACCGTATGAGTATTACCTATATCGATTGCAAGAATCATAACATCCTCCGGCTACAATTTAAATAATGTATCGATAGTTAGATTATGAAAGAAAATCGTAAAAAATGGAAATTATTATTGGCTTTAAAACAATTTTATTAAAAAACCAAAAAGACTTATGCTTGAATGTATGAATTTTTATAAAAATACAGGCTGCCGACCAAAAATTATTTAATCAAATTAAAAAAATATTTATATTTTTAAACGATTTCGGAATTTTTAAAAGCAAGCGGAAGATCCAATCCGTTTTTGACAAGAAAACTTCTGTTTTTTAAAACATCTTTCGTTTTCCCGTCATATACAACTTTTCCCTCGTTTAATATAATACATCTTTCGGAAAACTCATAAGCCAAATCCATATCATGAGTAGCTATGAGCATGGTTTTTCTTAGCGATTTGATAAGCCTTATAAAATTATTCCTGTTTTTGGGATCTAAATTGCTTGAAGGTTCATCCAAAATCAAAATTTTGGGATCATAAGACAAGGCGGTTGCAAGCGCGGCAAGCTTTTTTTCGCCATAGCTTAAAAAGTGCGGTATCTCTTCTTGCTTGTTCTTTAAATTAACCATTTCGAGTGTCAAATTGACAGTATCTTCAATATATTTTTTATCATTGACTCTCGAGTCTTTATTTTTAGCCAAAAAATTAATAAGACCAAATGCAACATCCTCAAAAACTGAAGTCGAAAACAATTGGTCATCAGGATTCTGAAAAACAAAACCTATATTTTCTCTTATGTCATAAATATTTTTGGAATTAATTTGTTTTCCATAAATAAAAATCTTACCTGAATCATTTTTTATCTTTGCATCAAAATATTCATCCATAAGCCCCGCGATGTTTAATAAAAGAGTTGATTTTCCTGCTCCATTTGGTCCGATTATGGATATTCTTTCATCGGAAGCAACCTCGAAATTTATATTTTTCAGTACATCTTTATAAGTCAATCTGTTCTGATTTTGCCGATCGGACTTAACATATTTAAAGCTGAAATTTTCTACCTTTATGGCATTATCGCAAGCGTATTCTTTTCCCATCGCTAATCCTAAAATATAATCATAAATCCAATTAAATTACCGAAGATAAATTTAGAGTATAAAATCTTTAAGAAAAATTATTAAACAATCAATTAGATATTTTATAACCGAAATTACATTATTTTTCCAGAAGAAAAAAGATTAAAAAAGCCGATGGTTCTGATGGATATGTTAAGAAACAACAAAGACGCTATCGTAAATATACTTACTTTATTTATCCTTTGATCATCAGATATTATGTGAAAGTTGCCGTTAAATCCTCTTGATTGCATGGCAAGATATATATTTTCCGCTCTGGTAAAAGTTCTTATAAACAAACTCCCTAGAAGGTACGCGGTTTTTTTGTTTATTGCAAATCCTGACTTTTTAAATACTCTTGAATTGATTGCCCTTTTACCAGCGACGAGCTCATCCTTAAAAAGAAAAAAATATCGATACATTAAAAATATTATCGATACAAAAATCCTTGGAACATATAATTTTCTTAAACCCCATAAAATTTCCCTCTCGTCAGTTGAAACGATCAACGCACACAAAAGAAATAAAGATAAAAACGACTTGATCAAAACCGAGTAAAACGTCGATATACCATTATCTGTAATCTGAATTTTTATAATGCTTAGCCTTAATTCATATAATATATTACCTTTGCTTGCAAATGGAATAAAAATCGATAGCAAAAGAGGAACTAAGTATAATTTGAAAAGTCTTTTTATAAACTCAACAAAGTCAGGTTTAAAAATAATGACAATTATTGTGCATAATATAAAATAAGAACACAAAATTAAATAACCAGGCTTTGAAACACTTACTATAAAAAAAATTGTGACAACAGTAATTATTAATTTTACCCTTACATCTATTAAGCTTTTCATTCATTGCCTTCTAGGAACATAAAAAGATTTGAACATTTTACCCCAAGCAGTTAAATCTTTTTTACTTTTTATTTTTACCAATAATAACCGTTATAAGTAAAATTAAAGCAAATATTGCAAAAATTATCAGGACTCCAAAAAATCCAGCAAAGGAAGTTTGCCAGAAAGCACTTTTTATTCCCGGAAATGAATAGTCGGGTATCATAAATTTGAAATTAGCAAAACTTGATGCTTTATCCGCAAATCCGAGCTTTTCTGCTACTTTCTCAAGCCCGTCCGGATAACTTGATGCCAAAGGTGATAAAAATAATCCAACTATAATTGCCGCTATTGCAATAATTAAAAAAAATACCTTATCTTTCATTTTCATTATGGCTCTCTCTCGTAAAATATTTTTAATTTTTATTTATTTAGTTTCAAAAATATCAACTTTGGCCCAGTTTTTTGTCATTATGATGTCAGGCCTTACTTTATCGATAAAGGCAATTACAAGGGTGGTAATTATAGCTTCTCCTACTCCTATTATCATATGAATTGGCACCATCGCTCCAAGAGTGACGCCAAGGGCATATGTTCCTGAAATTGCAAGTTCGAAGCTACAAAAGATTGAAGCTATCACGACAGAAAACCAGGAAGAAACAGCTACGCCAGCATAAAAAACAGTTCGAGATTTTGAGAATCTTGTAATAAGTTTATAAACCAAATAAGCGCTGATGACACCTATGATTGCCATATTAAAAATATTTGCTCCGATTGCTGCAATTCCACCGTCTCCGAATGCAAAAGCTTGCACTATCAAAACAATTGCAATAATAATACCCCCTGCATATGGGCCTAAGATAATCGAAGCAAGCGCTGCTCCCAGTAAATGACCGGAGGTACCGCCAACGATAGTAAAGTTAACCATTTGTGCCGCAAAAATCAAAGCGGCAAATACTCCCATGACTACCACTACTTTTGCCTTGAAAAACTGTTTCACTTTCGTTAAAGCCAAAACAAGCCCTCCAAAAGAAAGTACTCCGGTAGTTGCAGCAGTTTTTATATCAATGAATCCATCCGGTATATGCATTTTTTCTTCCTTCCTATAAAACGTGTTATTAATATTAAAAAAATAACACGATTATATTAGCACCTAATATTGTATACGGCAATAATTATTGCCTGTAAATATCATTGCTTGAAAAAAAATTATCGTTAAAAGAAAATAGTTGTTATCTTGATTTAAAAAGGTTTGTTTTCAGTTTTAAAACATTTTGAGGATATTTTATGAGCCTTGCATTACATAGCATTGCATAATTAGTTTGTGTACAGTTTTAAAGCTTTATGAGATTTATATATTTAACTTTTATGAAATTCTCATATATTCTGATTTATTTTCACAACTTTTTCATTAAAAATATTTTTATTAACATATTCCATAATATTTACCCCGTTAATCATAAAATCCGGGGCAATTTCCGATAATGGTATCATGACGAAATTTCTTTCCGAAATCCGAGGATGAGGAATTTTCAGTATATCGGAATCTATCGCTGCTCCATCCATATGTAAAATATCGATGTCAATAATTCTTGGACCATTTTTTTTGATTTGTTTTTCTCTTCCTAATTTATACTCCATGCTTTTAACATAACCGAGCAAGACAAAAGGATCGACCGAACTGCATACCGAAACTTTGACTGCGATATTAAAAAAGTTTTCCTGATTTTTAAAATACATAGGCTCGGTTTCATAAATCGAAGAAACCATAAGTATCTTAAAAATTCCGGACTTTTTTAGAAGGTTTAAAGCATTTTTAATATTTTCAAGTTTATTTCCTATATTGGTTCCTATGGAAAGATAAACAATTTTTCCGTTTTTTATTTTTTGACTTAATTTTGTTTCAAATGAAACTCCGACGCTGTCTAATTTTTCATTTATGGGAGGTTCGGCTTTTTCAACCTTGACTTTTACCTTGTTTATCATACAAGACATTTCCGAAATTTTTACCGCAATCTTTTCTGCCAGTGTTTCGATCAAGTCGAATTTGTTTTTCGAATTTATTTCTTTTATTATGCGAATAACTTCAGAGTAATTAACGGTTTGGCAGATATTATCCCCATCCTTAAAACTTTCTTTATTTATCTTTATCTTGATATTAAAAATAAAATATTGACCCTCGGTTTTTTCTTCGGGTTTTACTCCATGATATCCGTATAATCTTAAATTTTTAACAAATATTTCAAACATAAAAATTAGAAGTTAACCATAAGTTGATAATAAGGTGCGACTTTAGATGATAAATTAAAACAATCCGGCTTTTAATCTTGCCTTATGCTTTAAATTTTACATCGCTTTATGCCATAAATTTGCATGTTGTTTCTTTACTTAATGTCTTGGATTGCTTTTACTAATTTTATCGCCCTTATAGTCTTCTCGACATCGTGAACACGAAGTAAATTTGCCCCATTCATTACAGACATGACTTCAACGGCAAGGCTCCCTTCCAATCTTTTATCGGGTGGCAGATTGGATAAGGCACCTGTAAATGATTTTCTGGATGCTCCTATTAAAATCGGAAATCCAAGGGATTTGAAATCTTTTAGCTTTTTTACTATGGTAAAATTGTGTTCGAGATTCTTTCCGAAACCAAGACCGGGATCAATTATAATATTTCCGGGTTTTATTCCGCGTTCGATTGCTAAGGTTGCTTGGGTTTGAAAAAAATCATAGATTTCTTCAATAACATCCTCGTAAAATGGATCTTTCTGCATATCTTGAGGAGTTCCCTTCATATGCATCAATACTAAAGATGAATTATAATCTGACACAACTTTTGCCATATTGTCATCAAGGACCAATCCGCTTATATCATTTATTATGTCAGCTCCCGCTTCTATTGCTTTTATCGCCACGCTGCTTCTATATGTATCTACCGAGATCAATATATCGTGGTTTTTTTTAATATAGCTTATTATGGGAACGGTTCTTTCAATCTCCTCTTCGGCACTTACGGGAGCAGATCCGGGTCTGGTCGACATTCCTCCAACATCTATTATATCCGCACCTTCCTCAACGATTTTGTCGGCTCTCTTAAACGCATTTTTAATATCATAATATTTTCCGCCATCAAAAAAAGAATCGGAAGTTACGTTCAGGATACCCATGATCACAACTTTATTTTTAAGGTTAAATTCTTTTTGCTTAATTCTTAATATTTCGCAAGATTCGGTATTTTCAATATGATCCAGAAAATCATTAAGTTCGACCGATAAGGATTTTAAACCAAAAGGTTGAATGCTTATTTTATCTATAAGGCTTTTTATATTTTTTCTGGTTCCAAAAATTATGATATCGGATTTTTGTGCCGAAGAATGCAGAGTTTCTCTTGAAGTAGCCACGTCTCCATCCCTTGCAAGCATTTCCTGTTTCAATATGTTTGCAGCTCTATTGTCAATATCATTTATTTTAATTGCGATGTTCGTAATTTTATCAGCCATTATTCTTGCACCTGCGCCGGATGCCCTGATTTTCATGAATGAATTAAAAGCATCTGATTTTTCTTCTATAAATAATTGTCTGATTTTGTAATTCATATCTTCAAATACAGATAATCTGCTTTACCTTAATCTTATTTGTTACTGTTTGATTATTTTTAACTATCTGTTATCTTTAATCAACGCAATAGCCTCAGCTCTTGAAGCAGCATTTCTTCTGAATACTCCCCTTACCGCAGAAGTTATAGTAACTGTCTTCGGTTTTTTTACTCCCCTCATGCTCATACAGAGGTGTTCCGCTTCAATAATAACAAGTACTGCTCTTGCTTCCAATTTATTTTCCAAAGTATCTGCGACTATGGTTGTGAGTCTTTCCTGAACTTGAGGCCTTTTTGCAACTATGTCAACAAGCCTTGTAATTTTAGATAAACCTGCTATTTCGCCTTTTGCGTTGGGAATATATGCAACATGAGCTTTCCCTATAAACGGAATCAAGTGATGCTCGCAAACGGAATAAAATGGAATATCCTTAATGACAATAATTTCGTCATGATTCTCGTCAAACATCGATTTTAAAACTGAAGCAGGGCACTGGTTTATGCCTGAAAATATTTCTTCATACATATCGGCAACCCTTTTTGGGGTATCTTGAAGGCCTTCTCTGTCGAGATTTTCGCCAATGCCTTTTAAAATTAATCTGACACCTTCCTCAATTAGCTTTTTATCCACCTAAACCTTATTTCTGCCATATTAAGAAATTTATAATTTTATTAAAAACAAACTTAAAAATTTAAACGAAATCCCCATGGCATTTTCTTTTGATTTCGCTGT
This sequence comes from Actinomycetota bacterium, assembly GCA_028718045.1. GTDB lineage: Bacteria > Actinomycetota > Humimicrobiia > Humimicrobiales > Humimicrobiaceae > JAMDDL01. The sequence continues at coordinate 938 of JAQUMQ010000048.1, read as the reverse complement.
AAAAACCGTGTTGTTGAAAATCTTCTAAGTCATATCCGAAACTGGTTCCGCTACGGTAGTTTTGGAAGTTTTTTTTGTTTTTTTAAGTTTATCCTTTTCGCTTGCTGATTCGCTTTCATCAGGCTTGAAGTTTTCGGATTTATTGGCATTTAGCTTGCCGAGAATTTTAATAACCTCATCTTTATTCAAGGTTTCTTTTTCTATTAATACCTCCGATAGTTCCTTCAATACCAAATTATTCTCAGCTAAAATTTTTTTGGCTTCATTGAAGCTGTTTTCAATAATAAAATGCACTTCATCATCTATAACAGCAGCAACCTTATCGCTATAATGAGGCCTTGAGACTAATTGATTGCCTAAAAATACCTCATCAGATTCACCCTTAAAAGCAACCGGACCCAATTTATCACTCATGCCAAAATCTGTTACCATTTGTCTTGCAAGCTTTGTAGCTCTGTCAATATCATTTTCGGCACCACTTGTTATATCGTTAAATACAAGCTCTTCCGCAACTCTACCACCAAGAAGCATTTTTATATTATCAAGAAGTTCGACCTTGGATTTAAGAAACCTGTCTTCTTCCGGTAAAGTAATCGTATATCCCAAAGCCCTTCCTCTTGAAATAATGGAGATTTTATAAACAGGATCGGTATTTGGCAATATGTAGGCAAGTAAAGCATGACCTGATTCATGATATGCAATGATTTTCTTTTCCTTTTCGGAAATAACCCTGGTCTTCTTTTCGGGACCGGCAATTACCCTTTCTATTGCTTGTTCTATTTCAAACATGCTAATTTTCTTCTTGTTATGTCTTGCCGACAAAAGCGAGGCTTCATTAAAAAGATTTGCGAGATCGGCTCCGGTAAATCCAGGCGTTTGTTTTGCGATTGTTTTAAATATCACATCTTTGTCAAGAGGTTTGCCTCTGCCGTGCACTT
>JAQUMQ010000047.1 GCA_028718045.1 Actinomycetota bacterium | reverse complement strand
TAATTTAGGATCTTTAGTTACAAAAAAATGTTTGTTATTGATTTCAACATTTTTACCCTTGAATAATGATATCTTTGAATCAATTCCGAATAATATTTTTTCCGAACCCAGAATATTTATTAAAGTTTTGTTTACTGAAAAATTATTGATCATTGCGGTATCTACATATATATTTCTTATATTTTTTATATAATATATGCTGCTTTTTATATCCTCGAAACAATACGAACGTCCTGCATGAGCTAATATTATTTTGATATTTTTGTACTTTTCTCCAATAGTGCTTAATTCTTCTATGTTCCTTTTGTCATTCAGCCTTCCTTTTCTTGGGATATGTATAAGAAGTATCAAGCCATATTCATTTGAAAATTCCAGCACTTCTTTTGATATAAAATCAAAAATACTTACATCAATATCAAGTTTTGAAAAATCTTCGGGAGTTTTGAAATCAGCAAGGTCAGGGTAAGGTTTAAATCCTACAAATTTATCTTTAAAAAAATTTTCCGGTATCTTTTTTAGACAAGGTTTGGGTATAAACAAGCCGTAACTATTTGTTTTTTTGCATACATCTGATATATAAGAGTTTGCGGTATCCAAATTAACCTCTTTAAGAGGAAGTCCAAAAAACAAACCTTTATACTTTTTACCGGGAAAAAGCTTTTTGGAAAAATTATAAAAATCTTCAATCGAAAAACCATCTATGACTTCGGGATCCAAAAATGGATTCTGTTTTTGCCTGTCCTTGGAAATGTCATTTATAATAAAACTTTTTTTCCATAAATGAACATGGGAATCAAAAACTATATCCGGTAAAAATTCATGAAATTCTTCACTAAATATTTTAGAATCTTCATCATTAAAATTTTTCAATAAATGATCTATCAACCCTTGCCTTCCTATCGAATTTTTTCAAAAATAAGCATGCCCGAACACTATCCTAGAATTAATCTTACTCCAGACATAGCAATTTCTTCTCTTTTATCCTTATCGCAATTACTGTCTGTTATAATTTTATCTATTTGAGAAATGTTAAATATTTTACTTTGTCCTACCTTGTTAAATTTACTTGAATCCACAAGACAAATTTTCTCTTTTGATCTTTTAAACATTTCTCTTTTAACCGTTACAAGATCGATGTCGTATATATCGCTTAGATCTCCGTTTATAGAAATTGCTGCAACTGAAAAGAAAAATTTATTTCCATTGAACTCGTTTATAGCGGTAATCGCGCAAGGACCTGCAAAACTGTTCATGTCCTTTATCAATAATCCCCCGGTAGAAACAACTTGTATATTTTCGTTTTTTATGAAAAGACCTGGTATTAAATATGAGTTTGTCACAATAACCAGATTTTTAAATTCAGATTCCGAAAGAGCTTTGGCAAAATAATAGCATGTTGTGGAGTTATCGATGAAAAGACAATCACCATTTTTCACAAGCTCAAGTGCTTTCGCGGAAATTCTTTTTTTAAGATCGACATTGGTATTTAATCTCACTTTATTTATGATCTCGAAGTCATCTGTATTGTTTAAAATCACACCGCCAAAAACTTTCTTTATTCTGCCTTCTCTCTCAAGTTCATCCAGATCCCTATGAATGGTGGCAATCGAAACATTTAAAATATTGCATAAGTTGTTTATTCTCGTATCTTTTTTATTATTTAGTATTTCTAATATTTTTTCTTTCCTGTTTATTTTAAGCATAGTAAGATTTATTTGTTTTTATATTTAAATATTTAATTTATTAATCTAGTTTGCTAAATTTTCTTTACCTTTCTTAACCCAGACTCAGCAGCATTTAAAGTATCGTCAACATCTTTTTTGGTATGAGCCAGAGACAAAAACCAGTGATGGGTTGGGTGAAGCAATATGCCCTTTTCGGCTACATCCGAAAAAAATACGTTCCTTGCTTTATCATTTTTATCAGGATCATCATATAAAAATTTAAGCATTGGTATTACTGGAAGACCTGCCATTTCCGCTTCAATTCCAAAATCGTTTATCATGCTTTCAAAGCCTTCCACTAAACGTCTTCCTTGTTCCCACATATATTCTATTCCATTTCTGTCCTGAAGTTCTTTTATAGTTGCAAGTGCTGCAACCATCGGAAAAGTATTTGGAAAAAAAGTTGCTGATATTCTTGTCTTTTGACTTGGAAGCATTATATCTTTTTTGCCTATTACAACGGATACGGGATATCCGTTGGCCATTGCTTTACTAAAACAAGCCATGTCGGGAGTAACGTTAAAATATTGCAATGCTCCTCCAAGAGCCACTCTAAATCCAGATCTTATTTCATCAAAGATAAGTACGGCATCATTTTCATGAGTTATTTTTTTCAAGCCTTCGAGAAAACCTTCTTTGGGTAATTCCTTTGAAGATTCAAACGGCTGCATTATAACGCAGGCAATGCTTCCTTTATTTTTATTGAAAACTTTTTCAAGAGAGTCTAAATCATTATAATCGAAAGTCAACACATCCGAAACTGCACTCTTTGGCACTCCATAAGCAGTTCTATCCGTCCCGGCTCCACCATAGCTCCAATCATGCCATCCATGATATCCCCATCTTATTACTTTATCTTTTTGCGTATATACTCTTGCAATTCTTATTGCTGCTGCCGTTGCATCGGAACCACTCGTAAGTATCTTAGCCATCTGAGCCCACGGCATTATCTCAAGAAGTTTATTTATAAGAGTATTGTGAATAGGATGGAACATCGTAAAGCAAAAGCCATTTTTGATATTTTCTACTACAGCATTATCGACATTTTCATTATTATGCCCTAATACCAAAGGACCATACGAACAAATCCAATCAATAAATTCATTACCATCCACATCCCATACATGTGATCCTTTTCCATGATCCAAAAATATTGGATATTTGCCGGGTATGAATTTGCTTGGTTGTCTTTCACTGGTTACCCCTCCTGGTGAAATTCGTTTAGCTTCTTCAAAAAGCTTTTCTGAATTGGAAAAATTCATATCTGTCTCCTTGGGTATATACTTTATATAAAAATTGGCTTTGATAATTAAAATTATGATATATTATGATAACTTATGATAATATTATAAGTAAAAAAATTTATAAGTCAATAACTTTTACATAATATTTCATATTTAATCATAACTTATTAGGAAAATTAAAAGAAAAAATTTTGCAGTTATAATAAAGATTTTTTAAAGGATTTTAAAGATTTTTATTTACGATCTTAATATACTTATCGAATTTTTCCAGATAATAATCTCTGAATTCTTTTCTTGGATATATTACCGATTCTTCTTCTTTGAATATATCATTTACCTCATCAAAATTTCTATATATTTTTGAAGAAACGCCTGCAAGCATCGCAGCGCCCCTGCAAGCATAGTTTAGTTTAATATTTTTGGGCAGGTAAATAGGTAGCCCCGTTACGTCTGAAAGAATTTGAGTTTGCAAAATTGATTTTGATGCTCCGCCTATCATTTTTATGGAATCTATTTTTATACCTAATTCAGTTATAGAATCGAAAATCCATTTAACTTGAAAAGCTACTCCTTCCAAAACAGCTTTAAATAAATTTACCTTTGTTATGTCAAAGCTTAAACTTTCAAAACTACCTTTTATTTTATCGCTCCATATAGGCCCAAAGGAACCTTGAAACAACGGAACAAATATACAGTCATCTTTCAATCTTAAGATTTTTTCGTTATTTTCTTGCGCATTTTTTAAAAAATCAATCTTATCTTCTTCTTTTTCAAAAAAATTATTCAAAAACCAGTTAAAAACACTACCCGCTGTTGGTATTACTGAAATCAATCCATATCTTTCCGGTAATACATGAACTCCGGGAGAATAATTATATTCATTAAAATAAGGTTTTAGAGTATTTACAAAAATTGCCCATGAAGTTCCGGTCGACAACAAAATTTTATTATTGTTTATTATGTTCGAACTTAAAGCAACACAATACTGATCATGGGCACTATTTGAAAAGGCTATGTCCGTACATTTTTTGGATAGTTTTTCGTTTTTAATATTTCCGACAATAATATCTGATTTCTGCGTTTGCGAAAGCTTTGATTCATCAATTCCTGCTATGTTTAATAATTCTTCGCTCCAGTCCTTTTTTACAATGTCAAAAAGCATGGTTATACTTGCATTAGAATAATCTACATAACTGTCCCCGCATAATTTATGCTGAATAAAGTCATTTACGAACATATACTTATAAGTTTTTTTAAAAATATCCTTCTCGTTTTTCCTTATCCAGCAAAGCTGTAAAAATGGCAATGATGATTGCGGTTTCCATCCTGTTATCTTATAAATCCTATCCGAGCTAATTTTTTTTAAAATAAAATCTTTCTGATCACCTGCTCTGGCATCCATCCATGTTATAGCTTTTCTTAAGGGATTTATTTCTTTATCTACGGGAATAATTGTTCCTCCCTGCGTAGACATGCCAACAGCTTTAATACCTTTATGTTTTTCAAAAAGATAATTTAAAATCTTTAAAGTTGTCTCCAGCCAATCCTCAGCACACTGTTCTACCCGACCGTTTTTATAAAAGAAAATATCATAAGGATAACTTAAAGAGTCGATTAAACTGCCGTCGGTATCGTATATTTCGCCTTTAATATTGGTCGTCCCGATATCAAGTCCGATTATTTTATCCATAAGGATGCTCAGATAAAAAATATATAATTTTTTTTAATACATTTTATCAATTATTTATTTAAGACCGTATTTCTTATAAGAATCTTCAGGGTTGAAGTTATCATTTATTACTTCATTTAAAGCTTTGATCAGGTTTTGAGGATTTTCAGACATAAAAATATTTCTGCCGAATATGATGCCTCTTGCCCCGGCATCGATGCTGACTTTCGCTTTTTTTAATACATCCAAATCGTTTGATAGTTTTTCTGCTCCTATGGTAAAAACTGGCACAGGAGTGTTTTCAATGACTTCACTGAACTTGTCTCCGGTATAAAATGTTTTTATCATATCCGCACCAAGTTCCGACATCACTCTTGACACTCTTTTTGCTTTATTATGGACTTCTTCTTTTGTTTTTTCTTTATGCTCAACAACATAACATTCACCTATCAAAGGTATGCCGAGTATTTCTTTTTGTCTTACAACCTCTGAGAAGATTGAGACATTGTATGTTTCCGTTTCTTCATCTGCATTTTCTAAAAACAGCGAGCATATTATGGCTTCGCCTCCAGCTTCGACAGCCTCTTCGACATTCGTGGCAATTGTGGTATGAGCCTGTCTGTAATCAAGCGGGTAATAAAACGAACTTGACCAGTTTATTCTAATTACCGGAACAGGACAGTTTTCTTTTGCAAACAACTGCCAGTTTCTTTTTAACATAAAACGCGGAATTAAAAGAGCATCCGTCCCCATACAGTTATTTATTGCTGTTGCCGCATTTTCAATACCGGGCTGATCTCCGTATTCCATAACATGATCAAGAGCGGAAATTACTAAGTTTTTTTTGTTTTTAAACAACTTAGCAATTCTTATGTTTTTCCCTGACATTTGCTATTTCTCCTTTTAAATAATTCTTATATTATAACTTGATATCCGCTTAAAAGTACAAACAACTTAATAATTTTTTTCTATTAAATAACAATTTACCGGAATCGCATTTCATTTTTTATATAATTTCGTAAACTCTTGTTATGCTTTATTTAAATAATACAAATAATCCTGCACTTAAATTCTTTACGGCATAAATCGGCAAGATTTTCCGGTAAAATCACGATATGTTCATCTTTATTTTATTCATTACCGTTTTTTATAATATTTTTATTGTTTTTTTATTTTTTACGAACCGCTAAAATTAATATCTGCCATCAACAAATACGATTTCATATTTATTGTTTAAAATATTACAAAACTTGAGACCAGAAAAAATAAAATACCAAAAATATTATATTTGTTTGTTTCCAAAACATAATAACACATCATATCACTATTTTCTATTTATAATAAAAAAATAAATTTTAGGATTGGATAGTAGAAAAATGCAAATTATCTTTCAATATTTCGTTCGATTTATTAAAAAACTATAAGGTAAAAAAGCTAAAGCAATTGCGGTTGTTCGAAGTCAGTATTTTGTGCTTTATCCTCTTTTAAGTCCTCTTGCTCTTTATTTGAATTCTGCAGGAAATTTGTAGATTTGCTTGAATTTTCATTCGATAGAATGGCTTTTTTGAAATTTTCTAATTTAGCTCTGTTTATGCTCCCTATCCCGCTTTTATCCGATTTTTCATTAGCGTCTTCTAAAGGTTCCTCACTGCGATTTTCATCTTTTTTATCCATAATTTTTTTTACAGAAATCCTTCTTTTGAAATAATTCGAAAAAGGCCAGCTTTCATCTTCGGGGCTTTCCTTGGCTAAATTCATATAATGATCTATGTCCGCATCAAATCTGTCGGCATTATAAACCACGATTGATTCAAGCGTTTGCGGCTCAACCGGAGAGCCGTATTCCTTTTCACCATGATGGCTTAATATTATATGAAGTATCGATCTTTTTAATTCATCCGGAAAATTTTTTATTCTTTCAATCTCATTCAAAACCATTCCATAGCCTATAGTTATATGCCCTATAAGATTTTCGTCATCTTCATTTATATGTAAGAAGTTTTCTACTGAATATCCTATTGTTTTTCCTATGTCATGCAAAATGGCACCACAAACAACCAAATCTTTGTTCATGAATTTACTTTCTTTGTTGTATGTATCAAGAATAAATTCACATATTCGTACAACAGAAATAGTATGAAGAAGCAATCCCCCTACGGAAGCATGGTGGTTTTTAACAGCAGCAGTTGAACTGCAGAATTTATCGAGGAATTTATCGTCATCAAAAAAATTTTTTAACAGTGTCTTGATATATATATTTTTAGAATCATCTATATAAGCTTTCAAATCATTGATTAAGGCTTTCCTTATCTTTTCATCGATTGTGCGTCCTTTGAAATCAAAAACCGAATAATCTATTTCCTTTTCATCAATTTTTTTTAAGTTTCTTATAAAAATTTGTCTACCTGACCATTCTTTAACTTCTCCTTCTACAAATATGACATCTTTCTTTTTAAAACTGTTGATATCAATCAATTTTATAGCTTCGCTCCAGATTTTAGCAGCTATTTTCCCGGTCATATCCTGAAGCTCCAGATCGCAAAAATATTTATCGTTTTTGTCTTTTTTTGTATCTTTCTTAGTGACCAAAAAGGTTGATTTTACCTTATCACCCGCTTGAAGTTCTCTAACGAATTGTTTTTTACCTTCCATCATCTTTTTTTATGTCCCAATTTTTAAAATATTCTATCTTATTATAATCAGTCATATCATATTGAATGGGAGTTATCGAGATATAACCATTTTTCACGGTACAATAATCTCCTTCATCACACTTTGTAATTTCGATAAATTCACCGTCCATCCAGTAATAATCTCTGCCCCTCGGATCTGAGCGCTTTAAGAAGTAATCCTTAAATTTCGCATCACTTTGCGTTGTAATTTTTACTCCTTTAATTTTTTCCTCCGGTAAATCTGGTATGTTTATATTTAAAAGCGTTTTTTCAGGAAATTGCCCGTTTTCGAAAATCCTATAAGCCATATTTAATGCAAATTTTGCCGAGAACTCATAATCAGGTTCGGTATAGCTATCGACAGAAACTGCTATTGAGGGAATCCCGTTAGAAATGCCTTCGGTTGCTGCAGATACCGTTCCCGAATATATTATGTTTTCTCCCATATTTGAACCTCTGTTTATTCCCGAAATTAACAAATCCGGCTTTTCTCCCAAAAGCTCGTGGTACAATTTGACACAATCCGCAGGAGTACCGTTTACCCCGTATCCATAAAAATTACCATTTCTGTATTCTTTTCTCACCCAAATCGGATCAAAAACCGTAATTGCATGACCCACCGCGCTTCTTTCAAATTCAGGAGCAATAATTTTTACTTTAAAACCATCCTCATTCCTGAAAGTTTTATAAAGCGCATATATTCCCGGAGCTTTGATTCCATCATCATTTGTAAGCAATATCAGCTTTTCATTCATATTGTGTCACCGTCATATTATTAAATAAACTGCTGCTTGTTTTATTTTGCATTTATTTCATTTTATGCTTTAACATATTCTATAATTAAAATAATTTTTATGCCACAAACTCCATGTATATCTTTATTTATATCAATCATAATTAGCAAATGAATGAAAATATTAAATTGATATTAATGACATATTTATATTGATTTATTATTTATTATTTTGATTTATTATGATTATTTTTATATAATTACCTTAGTTATGATATTTATATTTTAATTGATAAAATTATAAATAATGTTCCCAAAGTGCTTTAGAGCTTAAAATATCAATTATGTTTTACATGCAAGCCATGAATTTAAAGTAAACTATCGATCTTTACAATGTGGCGAAAATATTATCAATTTCAAGGAAAGGAAATAAGATGACTGAATTCGATTTGATGGGTAAAATATCTGTGATAACTGGGGCAGCACATGGCATTGGAAAAAGCATTGCAGATAAATTTTGTGCCCATGGAGCAAAGGTTATTATCATAGATATAAATGATGAAGAAGCTATAAAAACCGTCACGGAAATCAATAAAAAATATAAGGATAGCTGCAGTTACATGCATTGCGATGTAGTGAAATTCGATAATGTGAAAAGTACCTGTGAAAAAATATTAAATAAATATAATAGCATTGATATTCTCGTTTACAATGCCGGATGGACTGTAAAGGCACCTCTTCCACAAATAGATGTATCAGTCTGGCAAAAAGCAATTGATATCAATCTTAACGGAGCATTTTATTTTATAAAATGCTTGATCGGAACGATGATTGA
>JAQUMQ010000046.1 GCA_028718045.1 Actinomycetota bacterium | reverse complement strand
TGGTTTAACTTTTCTGATGTGGTAAAAGAAATTAAAAATATATCGGATCTGGAAGTCAAACGTGAAGTCGAAAATATACAGAAAAAATATAAAGTTACGGAACCCGATTATATCGATCTGTATGACGAAGCCAGGATGTATCTTGGCGTTATCAAGCTCATAAAAAATAAAAATTTATCCGGTCTTACCATAACCGTCGACCCCAATAACTGTAATGAATTCATGGATTTTAGGGTGCTTTCTTATTATACGATTTCGAAATTGATGGATGATTGTTTTGCGTGCTCCGACGAAGGCGATATGTCAAATGTTATAGCTCAGCTCATACTGGGAAGGATAACGGGATCTCAGGTTCAGCAGTGGGAAAACTGGGCGTTTGACAAAAAACAAAACATACTCATGGGCGGACATAGCGGAGTAGGATCAACTATACTTGCTAAAAACCCAAACGAAATATTTATAAGAAATTTGATGTATGATACTTATACTCTACCCAATGGCGAAACAAGAAAAGGTTTTGCATTTAATTTTGTTTTAAAACCAGGAAAAGTAACCATGCTGTCACTTGGCGCGATGCACGGAAAATATAAATTCAAGATAGTAAGAGGAACAGCGATAGATTACAAGCTATTGGATATTCATTCACCATTTGCGGTCATCAAACTCGACAATACGACAGTCGAGGAATATTTTGAAAATATTTGCAGATTTGGATGCGGAAAACATTTTGCTTTAACGTATGGCGATGTATCCGAGACTTGTGTTCGATTGGCAAAGATAATGAAAATGGATTATTTGTTAATTTAACTTTCATTAATAACAACATATCCCTGGTTTTTTAAAGCAGATGGTTTATTAAAGCAATAAATAAATATTATTTACGCCATGTTTATCAAATAATTTTCAAGAAGCTTGAATTTTAAAGAGACGAAAAATAAAACAATGAGAAATTATGGTTGTAGAATCAAAAACAATATTTCGTACAAAGGTGTCGATGTAATTTTTTTGGAAAACGACTTACTAAGAGTTGGAATAATTACAGGGAAGGGAACAGATTTTTTTGAATTTCTATATAAGCCAAAAGATATGGATTTTATTTGGCTTTCGCCATTCGAATTTTCGCCTCCCGAAAAATATTTTATGACTAAAAATCAATCAAGCGGTCGCTTTATGGATTTTTATGAAGGAGGATGGCAAGAAATATTTCCGAACGGCGGGGGAACATGTAATGTTTCGGGAGCAGAGTTTGGCCAGCATGACGAGGTTTCTTTGCTGCCTTGGAATTACGAAATAATCGAAGATGCGATAGACAAAATTGAGGTAAAATTTTTTGTAAATACAAGATTGACACCTTTTTTATTGGAAAAAAATATCATACTTGAAAGAAACAGTCCTTCGATTGTAATTAACGAGAAAGTATTTAATAAAAGCTCAGTCGACTTAAATGCTATTTGGGGACATCATCTTTCATATGGATTTCCATTTCTTGAAGAGGGGTGTAAAATCAGTTTAAATGCTTCCGGTTTCACGACATATGACCTGCCTGGTGTATCGGATGAAAATATCGAACTTAATAAAAAGCACAAGTGGCCTATTTTGACTACGAATGACGGAAAAGAAACAGATCTTTCAATAATACCTTCGGAAAAATTGGAAACCTCAAAATTCTTGTATATCGATGAAATTGCCAAGGGTGAATATGAAATCATAAATGAAAAAAAGAAATTGGGAATAAAAATCGAGTGGGATAAAAAAATAATGCCTTGTCTGTGGTATTGGCAAGAGTTTAACAAGAGTACCGGTTATCCCTGGTATAAGATGTCAAGAGTATTTGGGCTTGAGCCATTCAGCACAAATATAATGGGGTTAAATAATACGATAAACAAAAATAAAGGATTGAAAATAAGAGGAAGTTCGGAAATTGAATTTTCTTTAAAAATAAAAGTAAATGAATTTATATAGTTTTATTTTTGATATAAAAATTAGCGGAAAAATACTTTGGAGGTGATACAAAAATGTAAATTATTTTAATTAGGGTCAATAAGATATTTTTAAAAATTTATTGGAGGTGAAAAGTGAAGTTGATATTTAGAAAAGTTTTTTGCTTGTTTGCGGTATTGCTTTTTGTCTTGGCTTTTGGATTTGGGTGTAAGAAAACGACAGCTGCCGAAACCACTGCTGCTGCCGAAACCACTGCCGCCGAGACAACGGCAGCTGAATCAACAACAGCCGAAACCGCTGCAACCGAGACAACCAAAGCTGTAGTTCTTACGATGATGCACGATAAAGGCGGAAATCCGAATTTTCAACCTTATTATGAGTTGATGGGAAAGACAACCAAGGATTTATTCGGCATAGATATAGAGCCAGTGCCCTATCCTACCACTGATGTATTTATATCTACGGTAAGGGCTGCTCTTTCTACCAAGGAAGCCCCCGATCTTTTTACATGGTGGTCAACCTATAGAATGAAGGATTTAATCGATCAGGGATTATTGGCTGAGACTACGGAGTTATGGGATAAACACAAAGATGAATATTCGCAAGGTCTAAGAGATGCCTTTACTTTTAATGGGAAATCATATGGATATTCGTATACGCAAGAATATTGGCCTGTTTGGTATAACAAAGATGTATTTTCAAAGCTGAATCTCAGCGAGCCAACAAATTGGGATGAGTTCATCAAAGTATGCGATACTCTTAAAGCTAATGGGATAACTCCAATGGCTCAAAGCGTGCAAGCACGCTGGCCTTCTTTTATTATGTTTGAACAAATGATAATAGGACAAAGCCCTGATTTATATGATGATCTTTCCGCAGGAAAGGTAAAATATACAGACGAGAAAGTGAAAAAAGCATTCGAAGTATGGAAAGATTTGATCAATAAAGGATATTTTACGGACCCTGCAACAGATTTATTTACCGATACGCCTACTTTATTTGGTCAGGATAAACTTGGTATGGTTTTATGCGGAACATGGTATTACGAGTCTGTTTTTGTTGCAAATAATGTTCCTGAGGAAAAAATAGGAGCTTTCATTTTGCCGTCTCATAATTCCGAAGCAGGAAAGTGTATCGTTCTTGAAATGTCGCCTATATTGGTAAGCCAGAATGCGCCTCATCTTGAGGATGCGCTTAAAGTGGTAGATTATTTTATGAGTGCCGAAGGGAATGCTATTTTCGCCAAAGAAAATAGGTCTTATCCTTCCAATATGAAATCCGACACGAGTTTTCTTCCGGAAATAAAAGTAGAAATTGCTGACACCGTTAAAAACGAAAACTATAGAATCCTTAACAGATATTGGGAAGCAACGCCTACTCCTATTTGTGAGGCAGCTGTGGATAAATTCGCAGAGTTTATTGCCAAACCTGATTCGCTGGATAAAGTTTTAAAAGATCTTGATGAAATAGCGAATAAATATTGGGAAGGAAAATAAGGCTTTGTTTAAGTTCAGATTTTTAAAATATTTTTTATATTGAAATAAGGGGTAATGTTTATTAAATGAATTAAGCAATAAATATTACCCCGCTATATGAATATAAGCATGCTTAATATAAGTTGTTCAATGAAAGTTGATAGAATCAATAAAATTGATGGTCGCATAAGAATCAATAAATATAAAATACATATTTAAGAGCGAGTAAATTGATGAAAAAAAATAATTTTATGAACAATTTTATAAGCTATCTTTTTATATCGCCGGCTTTTTTGCTTGTAGTTATTTTATTGTTAATTCCGATGTTTCAAAACGTATACTATAGTTTTTTTAATTGGGATGGAATATCAATGCCGGTTTTTAATGGCTTTAAAAACTATATTGCCATATTTAGAGATGTGGATTTTAGGATATCATTCCAGAACACCCTTTTATGGGTAGCATTTACTCTTATATTCCCGGTTATGGGCGGACTTTTGATTGCGGTGTTCTTACGCGGTCTTAAGTTCGAAAATTTTTTTAAATCGATATTTTACATTCCTCTTACTATCTCTTTTGTTGCCACGGGCATTATGTGGAATTATATGTATAGCAGAGAAATAGGAGTAATAAATAGCATATTGGAGCTTTTTAGAATCGATAAGGTTTCATGGTTGGTGAATGTTCCATTGAATACTTTTTCCTTATTGATTTCTTGGACCTGGCAACAAATAGGTGTAAATATGGTCTTGTTTTTGATGGGATTAAGTTCTATACCGGCTGAACAAACCGAGGCCGCAATGATCGAAGGCGCCAATAGATGGCAAACCTTTATTCACATTATTTTTCCTATGCTCAGACCCATTACTACCGTGGTCATAGTTATGGCTTTGGCTAACTCTTTTAAGGTATTTGATTTGATATATGTTATGACAAGAGGCGGCCCTTATCGTTCTTCGGAAACTTTGGCGATGACCATGTTTAGAGAAACTTTTACTATGTCCAACATGGGATACGGTGCCGCAATTTCCGTCGTTCTTTCTGTTATTGTCATCGCAATATCAGCAGGCTATATAAAAAGTATGCTAAAAAAAGACTTATTATATTATTAAAATTTTTTATTGGATTATCAGAGAAAGACCGATAACCAAAAGAATATGAAAAGTATTAAAAGATAAAGCGTACCGTAATGGAACTTGACATTCAATATTCAAATATTCTATTGAAGGAATTATTATAAGAGAGGGTTAATTGATTATGGGAGCAAAAATTAGGAGGATATTTACCTACTTTATTTTGATTGTTTTGGTTCTTGCATGGTTACTTCCTATATTTTCCGTTGTTTTAGCTGCACTTAAAAGCCCTGCAGAATTCAGTTCTCAAAAGTTTTACGAACTGCCTGGCAAGATTTCTATAGTAAGCAATCTTAAAATGGCATTTAAGCAATGGAAATTGTATGAATATTTTACTAATTCTCTTATTTATTCAATTTGCGGAGGTTTAATAGCTATTATAGCTTCTTCCATGGCAGGGTTTAGCATAATAAGGCTGAAACCAAAATTTAATTTTCTTTTGTTTATTATAATATATTCGGGTACGCTATTTCCATTTCAGATATATCTTATACCTTTATATAAATTTTTTAATATGACCGGTCTTTACGACACAAGAATAGGCATGATACTTGTTTATTCAGCTTTGTGCATACCTTTCAGTCTTTTTGTATATAGGGGGTTTTATACTACGATACCCAGAGAAATAGAGGAAGCGGCTAAAATAGACGGATGTGGTCCTTTAAAACTTTATGCATATATTTTTCTTCCGCAATCCAGTGCTCCTACGGCTGTGGTTGCGCTTTTTCAAATGACGTGGATATGGAATGATCTTTTGTTTGGAATGATATTGACACGTACGGATTCCAGGCCAATTATGGTCTCACTGGCAACCATGTCCGGAGTAAGTGGGGGAATTATTCCGTATATCATGGCAGGAACAATATTTACTTCATTTCCAACGGTACTTCTTTTCATATTGCTAAGGAGATATTTCATTTCCGGAATGGTGTTATCAACCGCAGGAGAATAGGGGAAAATTATATGAGATCCAGAGACAGGATAATGATGTCCATAAGTCATCGTGAGCCTGATAGAGTTCCGATAGATTTTGGTTCGATGAGATCGACGGGTATCGCAACGATTGCTTATAACAAGCTTCGTCGTAAACTGAAGATAGACGACGGACTTTCCAGAATGTATGATTTTCAGCAGCAGTTAGCTTATCCGGAAAAGAAAATAAGAGACTTATTCCACGTCGACGTCATTGATGCCGGACAAGCATTTTTGAAAGATGAAAATAATTGGAGAGAATGGATTCTTAATGATGGTTCAAAATGCCTGATACCTAAATATTTAAATATAGAGATTAACGAAGAAGGGGCAGTTTTGTTAAAGAACAATGATGATATTGTTCTTGGCATAAAACCCAAAAGCTCTCTGTATGAAGATCAGTCCTATTGGGTGTACAAAGATATGCAAAAGATTCCTGATGTTTTTGATAAAAAAGATTTAGCAAAACATTTATGGTCGGTCCCGTCTCCGCCATGGCATCTTAATATTTTTGATGATAACGAATACAAAATATTTATAAAAAACATAAAAAAGCTATACAGCGAAACAAACTATTCGGTTATGTTGGCGGTAGGATGTAATTTGTTTGAAACCGGAACCTGGTTGAGAGGAATGGAAAATTTTTTATGTGATATTTATTTGGATAAAAAGGGAACGGTAAGGCTTTTGGATAAATTGACAGAAGATTATATCAAGTTGCTGGACAAAGTCATAAAAGGTGTCGGGAAGTATGTCGATTTGCTTCAATTTGGCGATGATCTCGGTGCGCAAAACGGACCTTTTATGTCGCCAGACGTATTCAAAGAAATATTTAAACCAAGATATGAAAAAATGTGGGATTTTGTTCATAGCAAATGCGACTGTAAGGTTTTTTTGCATTCCTGTGGTTCTGTATATGAATTGATTCCTCATCTTATCGATGCCGGGCTGGATATTATAAATCCTGTTCAGACTACTGCTGCCAATATGGAACCCGAAAGATTGAAAAAAGAGTTTGGGAAAGATATAACTTTTTGGGGTGGAGGTTGCAATACCAGGGATGTATTGCCTGGAAAATCGCTTAAAGAAATAAAAGAAGATGTTAAAAGAAGAATCGATATATTTGGCAAGGGTGGCGGTTTTGTTTTCAATCAAATACATAATTTATTGGCAGATATTCCTCCGGAAAATATAATAGCAATGTTCGAAGCCGTATATGAGTACGGTAAATACTAAAATAATATTGCAATAAAATATAAAAGTTAATATACTTAAAAAATAAAATCAAATATATAACAGTTGGCAGAGATAAAGAGTCCAACAATATAATTTTAAAACAATTATATTGTCGGGCTCTTTTTTTATGAATGTATTATATCCATTATATTTTTTATGTTTTTTTAATTTTATTAAATTTTATTTAGAAGAGAATTAAAAACATTATGAATATTAAATATGACATCGAACCTACGGTACTTTATAAAAAAGTAAATAATCAATTAAGCCAGCTGGCAACAGTTAAATTCGAAGGGATAAAATTTCCAAAGGATATTAATTTTAAACTCAATCTGTTTACCGACGGATGGAAAAAAGAGTTTAAAATAGATTCGAAAAATAGAAACAATAATTATGATTTCAAAAATACTTATTTTGAAATTTACATTCCTGTTGTCAAAGAGGAATCGAAATGCAGGGCGGTATTGGAAATAAATGACGATAAGTTTGAAAAAGATGTTGTTTTAAAACCGCGTAGGATGTGGGAAGTACATATACAGAACTTTACACATACGGATATCGGATTTACCGATTTACCCAGCAGAGTCGCAGAAGGTTACAAAGATTCGATCAAATCGATATTGAATTTCTATAATGAAACAAAAGACTTTGATGAAGACAGTATATATAAATGGAATGTGGAAACCGGTTATTGGTTGGAAAATGCATTAAGCGGATTATCGTCTAATCAATTGATCCAATTCAAAAATATGATAAAAAATAGTCATGCCGAAATAACCCCGCTTTATGTTGCTCATACTTCTGAGCTTAATGATGAGGAAACATTGATAAGGAGTCTATATTTTGCGTTTGAATTTGCGAAAGAATGCGGTGTCAGAATTGAAACGGCAATGGCTTCCGATATTACGGGACAACCCTGGATTTTACCTCAGGTTTTTTCGAAATCGGGAATAAAGTATTTTTCTACTGCCGTTAATGCAACGATGGCAAAAGCATTGAAGCTTGATAGGCCTTTTTATTGGCAATCAAGAGACGGATCCAAAATACTGCTTTTAGATACCGACGAAAGACAAGCTTATCAGGAAGGCGTGATGATAGGTCTTCACCAAGACTATAATACGGTGCTTAAGAAACTACCCGCATATCTTAAAGACTTGGAAGAAACCGATAATTTTAAATTTGACCTTATTGCTTTAAGAGCTCCGGGATATCCAGGCGATAATACAAAGCCCAATGTAGCAGTGAGTTATATAGTAAAAGAATGGAATAAAATATGGGAATATCCCAAACTTAAAATATCTACTTATGGCAGTTATTTCAGAAAATTCGAAAAGATATATGGTAAAAGTTTGAAAACATATTGTGGTGCATGGCCGGACTGGTGGGTCAGTTATCATGGTGCCGTAGCATTTGAAATAGGTGTCAACAGAAATACTCATTCCGATATAATTACCGGAGAAAGGCTTTCCAGCATATTGAAAACATATAACGGAAAATCTTTTTATTATCCGGAAAGTGAGCTGAAAGAAGTTTATAAAAAGATGTTTCTTGCAGATGAAGTTGACTGGAGTTCTTATACAAGCATTTCAGAGCCAGATTGCCTGCAATCGAAAGGCCAAAGATATGAAAATGCTTCATTTGTATATCAAGCAGCAATTAATGCAGAAGAGATAGCTGAGAATTCAAAATCTTGTTTAGCTAAAATGGGTAAATCGAATACCAAATCAAGTATAGTCGTTTCGAATTGTCTTGATTTCGAAAGATCAGAAGTCGCCGAAGTCGTACTGCCACGGAAATTATTTAAAGATAAAAAAGGATTTAAGATTTTTGATTCCATATCCGGTTCTGAAGTAAAATCTCAATTCATAGAACCTGATATCCATGATATACAAACAGGAAACGCAAGAATCGCACTCGCTGCTGAAAATATTCCTCCGCTTGGTTTTAAGGTATTTGATTTTACTGTTTATGATACGGATAAAGGTTGTGAAGATATTGATGATGCTCAAAGCGGTAAAATTGAAAATTGCTTTTATAAAGTAATATATGACAATAAAACAGGACAGATCGAAAAAATCATCGATAAAGATTTGGATATGGATCTTATAGACACAAAAAGCGGCTTCAAATTTAACCAGTTCATTTATGAATCTGATACGAATAAAAGATTTATCGATTTAAGTCGGCATGAAG